>JALUUK010000795.1 GCA_027021395.1 Acidobacteriota bacterium | reverse complement strand
TTTGCCGCTGAACCGTGGGGCGATCAGGGCGCGAAGAGCGTACCGGGACCGAGAATCCAACCGGGATCGAATGCCGTCTTGATCTCCCGCATGCGCGCGAGCGTTTCAGGCTGCGTGAGCGCGGCGAGAGTCTTACGTTTGATCTTGCCGATACCGTGCTCGGCCGACATGACGCCACCAAGAGAACAGGCGATCTTCGCCACTTCATGCTGAGCTTCGGCGGCGGCTGCCTGCTCGGAGGCGTCGCGCGGCAAGATGTTGAAGTGCAAGTGAGCGTCGCCGACATGTCCAAAAGCGACATATTCCAACTTCGCTTTTTCGAGTCTCTCGCGGGAGCGGCGGAGCATTTCCGGAAAGACCTCCCATGGCACTGCCGAATCCGTAGAGAATTTGCGCACTCCCCTTCGCGACAAACGCTGATTGACGGTGCTAGGCAGGGCGTGGCGGAAATCTCGTATCCGGCGGCGATCCGCCGCATCGACGGCAAACCAGGAAGCACCGTCCGCGCGATATCGCTCCGCGAGACGCAACCACTCGTCATTGAGCGAGTCGACATCCCGTGATGAAGAGCATTGCTCGAAGAGCAATCCTGCGCGGGTCCGCTCGGAAAGAAACGGGGCCTGTGCGCGCATCAGATCGAGCGCACGTTCGTCGAAGTATTCCAAGCTGATCGGACGCACCGCGCCGTTCTCGCGTAGATCGTCGATCATCGCAAAAGCATCGCTTTCCTCGTCGAAGAGCAACACGCCGGAGACGATTTCCTCCGGTACGGGTGCGAGCCGAAGCTCGGCTTCGACGATGACGGCGAGCGTGCCCTCCGAGCCGATCAGCAGATCGATCAGATCCATCTTCCTTTCGCCGTAGTAGCCCGAGGCATACTTGCTGGTCGCCGGAAGCGACCAATCCGGGGCGGGGAAGCGGCGTTTGCCGCCGCGCTGCGTTTCGCATTCGAAGACCCCATCGCGAGCGAGGACACGGCCGCGTTCGAGTTGCAGGATTTCGCCGTCGCAGAGCACTACGGTCAGAGACGATACCCAGGATCGAGTGGCCCCGTAGTGATAAGAGCGCGCTCCGGAAGCGTTCGTCGCCAACGTTCCACCGATGAAGGCGGAGCGCTCGGTGGGATCGGGAGGATAGAAAAAACCCGAACCTTCGACATGTTCTTGGATCTGCTGAAGGGAGACGCCCACTCCCACCCGCAGTGCGCCCCTATCCGGTGGGAGATTCCTCACGGGACCGAGATGCGAGAGGCGCTCGGTTGCCAGCACGGCTCCCCCGCTTGGGATGCGCCCTCCGGTGACACCCGTCCCTCCCCCGGAGATCGTCAACGCACTCCCGCCGGCCGCGGCCGACGCGACGATGTCGCAGACATCGTCCAGACATTCAGGCCACACGACCTCTTCCGCTCGGCCCCCCGACCAGCGACTCTCATCTTGGAGGTAAGGCGCAATGCGTCTCGGATCTCGGCTGCGGTCCATCCCGCCCATTAGAAACCTTCCTTCGGCGCTTGGCTACCGGCAGCGCGAGAACGGAAAGAGCGCTCACTCCTCGCAGGGGACGGTCGTGATGCGGAATTCAAAACCGTCATCGCGCGAACTCCGCTCTCGTTCGCAGCATTTCGGATGACTCTTCCCGGCCGTAGGCACGGTCTTTGCCCTACGCAAAGTCCGGGGAAGCTCCGGTAGCACGCCGGATACAAGGCTCGAGGATCATGTCGACAATCAAGCCGTGGCTGCCGTCTCTCGGGGCGGGGGTGCTGGTCCTGGTGCTCGCTTTTTGGGGAGCACGCATGGGCGAAGCGGGGCAAGACACCGAAGAGCACCTCAGGCCTCCAGGAAGCGTCGAGATCTACGCCTACCCGTGGGCTCGGCTGAGCATCGACGGCGTCAGTCTAGGGTTGACGCCTCGATCCGAGGCCGCCCGACTCGACGCCGGAGAGCACCTCATCCGCGCCGAGCACCCCACCCTCGGGGCTCGCGAGATGCGAATCATCGTTCGTCCGGGCGTAAGCGAGGTCCTCGTCATCGACATGGACCCGCGTACGGCAGACGAACCCGCTCGAACGTTGAGCGAACGCCTTGAACGAAGGCGCCGCGACGCATCCCCCGAAAGCTTGCTCGTACTAGCTCTTGCGACTCTCGAACGAATTCAGAATCGAGAGATGCGGCGACTCGCCACGCGACACGCAGCCCACGCGCTGTTGCGGCTGAACCGCAGCGAAGAAGCGCGGGATATTCTGCAAAAGCATCTCGATCTCGATCCCGAGTTTGCGCCCGACCCGCTGCGGGACTCTCCGCTCATCGTATCTCTTTGGCCCACCCGCCCCTCGTAGCCCTTCCGCCTTCGCTGAAGGACATAAGGGATCTCCTTCCCCACCGCGAGCTTGCTTTGCGGCCTAGCCGACTTGGCGCGACCATGCTTTCCTTCCCGAAGCGGGCGCCGCACCCCCGCAAGCCGGTAGGCGCAGAGGCGCCGGGAGTCTCTGCACCTGCGCGGCATGTGCCGAGTGCGCAGAGCAGAGATCGCAGGCTTGAAAAATCGGTGTTTCGGGGGAAGTTCTCGCGATGGCGACGCGCTGCCGGCGGCTAGTCGTCCTCGGGGCGAGGATTGGCGCCGACGATCAAGATCGCCTGGTCGAGCGCTTTGTCGAGCGCCTCGATGATGTCGCTCGGGGGCCCTTGGTCCTTCACGCGAGCCGCGAAACTCGATGTGCTGTGGTAGTAGAGGGCCGATACGCGGTTGAGGGCGAGACAGTACATGTCCTCGATCGACTTCTTGCTTTGATCGACCTCCGGGCACATTTCGAGCTTTCGCTCGAGAATCCGGCAGGCGAGAACCTCTACGGCGTTGCGAATCCCATCGAGCGAATAGCCGTTGATCTGCCGCATTTCCTGCTGAACCACGGGAGAGGGGTGCTCTCCGCGCGACGAATTCGGATATTGCTGATCGCTGTCCACGATGCCTCCATTGGCGCAGCGGCCCGGCTGCGCGGGCCTTTTCGTTCCCGGACTCCGAAAGGAGCCCTCCCCTGCACAATCGTGCCGGGAAACCCCCGAGTCAAGACGGCACGAACGAGATCGGAGAAGAAAAGCGCGCGGGCCGGGCCGGCATATGACAGAATTCGCCTCCCCCTCCCGAAGCCATGACGCTCTCCGATCGCACTCATCGCGGCTCCGTCGCCGGCCGGCTCGCATCGGGCCATCGCTTCGGTATCTGGCTCATCGTCGGCCTCGCGTTGATCATCGCTTCTCTTTCGCTCGGCAGACGGGATCTCTGGTCGCCCGATGAGCCGAAATACGCGCTGGTCGCCCAAGAAATGATCACTAGCGGCGAGTGGCTGATCCCCCACGTCAACGGCCGGCTCTACCCCGACAAACCACCTCTCTTTTTTTGGTCGATCGCCGCAGCTTCTCTGCTCTTCGGAGGTGTCGGACAAAGCGCCGCGGTCTTCCCCTCCATCGTTGCGGGCGTCGTGGTCCTGCTCGCGACGGCCCGGCTCACGCACCTCCTAGCGCCCGATGCTCCACGTTGGGCGCCGGTGCTCGCTGTCGGCATGCTCGCCGTCACCTACCGTTTTGCCCAGCAGATGCTGCATGGGCAGATCGACATGCTGCTGACCGCCTGCACGACGACCGCCTTTCTCTTCCTGGTCTGCGGCAGCGGGTTCGCGCCGAAGGTCGACGCTCGGCGCCGGCATCTCGTCGCGGGATTCGCCCTGATGGGACTGGCCAATCTCGCCAAGGGACCGGTGGGCCTGCTGATTCCGCTCGGTGGACTGCTCGTCGGAGCGAGACTCGCGCACCGCGATCGGGGCGAGCCGCGACTTTCTCTCCGGCGACGCCTCATCGATCCGCGCGCATGGTGGCCGCTCATCCTAGTGCCTGCGCTTTGGCTCGTTCCCGCCGCGATCCATGCCTTCGCAAGCGGTCAAGAAATCTGGCTAAGCGACATCCTCTTCAAACAAACCGCCGTTCGGTACGCGAATTCATGGCACCACCATCAACCCGTTTGGTACTTCTTGATCGTGCCGCTTTACGACATGCTGCCGATCGTATGGCTCTTGCCTGCCGCGATTCCGAGCCTGTGGAAGACCCGCACGCCGGAGTCCTACCCTTTTGCGCGAAAGCTGCTAGCCGGCGTGTTCCTCTTCGCCATCGTCTTCTTTTCGATCCCCTCGGGAAAACGCGGCCTCTACCTCTTGCCTGCTTATCCCATGGTGGCGGTTTGGCTCTCGCTCGACCTCGCTCATCGACTCCAAACGAGGGGCCGAAGCGCGCGCTCCCCGCGATTCGCCGGAGCCGTCCTAGCCTGTCTTGCCGGAACCATCGCGACCGTCCTTCTTGTGCGGCCTTTGATCGAGAACTTCGCCGAAGAAAATCAACTCGACGTGCGGACGTGGTTTCTCGCCCTTCCCCTGAGCTTGATCGCCCTTGCCGGAGCATTTCTCGCCTGGCGCGGGGCGGATCGCTGGTCGCTCTCCTCGGTCGGCCTGGCGATGGGCTCGTTGTATCTGATCTTGGCGATTTGGATCCACCCCGCGCTCGATCCGCTCAAGTCCGCCCGTCCGTTTCTACAGGAAGCGAGGTCTCAGCTGATCGAAGACGCGTCCGCCGGCATCGTCGATTTCCGTGCTGAATTCGCATTTCCCCATGGCGGCCTCTTCGAAGCAGACCCGGGCGATGCCAAGAGCCTCGATGCGATCGCGCAGCGGCTGGCCGGCCGCGATGCCTTCTGGTTGATGGTGCGGGAGAAGAACCTAGAAAGCATTCTCAGGCGCATTCCCGAAAGCGCGAGCGTCGTCGAAATCAACCGCCGCAGGATCGGCGACAAGGTTTGGATCGCGCTTGCCAACCCGGCGGCACTTCGAAATGAATGATCGCGGCGGAGGGATGCGATGAACGCACGATGGTTTCGGCGCGGGCAGTGGCACCGAACGCTCCTGCTGACCGGAACCGCGGCCCTAGCCTTGGCGGCGACGCTTCCCGGGCGCGAGTTGCTCCCGCCGGACGAGCCGCGTTTCGCCATGGTCGGCAGGGAGATGTATCGCAGCGGCGATTTCGTCTCGCTCACCCGCGGTGGGCATTTCTACGGCGATAAACCACCACTGCTCTTCTGGGCGCAGACGGCCTTCTTTTCTCTTTGGGGAGAGCCGTCTGAAACGCCCGCGCGGCTGCCTTCCTTGCTCGCTTGTCTAGCGCTCGTCGCTTTGGTGCATCGCGCAGGGCGGCGCTGGCTCGGCGACGCAGCGGGAACGGCGGCCCCGCTGGTCCTGATGTCTTTCTGGCTCATCTTCTGGCAGGGGGCCTGGGTATCGACCGATATGAGTCTGAGCACCGCCGTCTTTGCGGCGCTTCTG
>JALUUK010000794.1 GCA_027021395.1 Acidobacteriota bacterium | reverse complement strand
CCCCGAGGCGGCAAAAGCAAAGCCGAAGGCGCAGAACGAAGCTCCCGAGAAAATCGTCAAGGCCCCGGCCAAAGCGAAACGCCGTGCGGTCGATCAGCCCACGGAAGTTTTGGCACGCCCGGAAGGAATGACCGCGCAGCCGGAAAACCCGCCGGTGGCCGAACCCCCACCACCCGAGCCTCAGCCCGATGCAGCGCCGTCCTCTCCCACCGCAGCAGGTGATACGCCCGAATCCGCCGAAACGGGAGTCGCCGGAATGCAAGTCGTCGAAAGTGCGGAACCCTTTCAGGCCAATTGGTGGTTCACCTCCGCTCATTCGCGCATCGAGCGAGCTTGGCGGAACAAACCCATCCTCCCGCGGGGATCACCAAGCCAGCGCGCGAGGGTCGTATTCGTCGTGCACAAGAGCGGGACCATCACCGACGTGGAGATCGTCGACCGGAGCGGCTACGCCCCTCTCGACCTTTCCGTACATCGTGCGATGTCTTCCATCGGCAAGCTACCCCCCTTACCTCCCGCCTATCGAGGCCGAACATTGACGCTGACGGTGACTTTCGAACTCACCGCGAAATAGGATCAGGAACCGCCCATGAGTGAAAAGACGATGATCCAGACCACGGTGCGCCTGATCACCGCTCTCTGCTGCCTCGTGGCCGCGCCCGCCGCGATGGCCGAAGAAGAATCGAGCGACCTTTCCATGGTCATTCGGGGAAAGGGCGCGGAACGCATCCCCATTGCGGTCTTTCCCGCCGAAGCCGGTCCCGGTGCGCGCATGGCGGATGCTGCAGAGATCGGCGAGGTTCTAGCAGCGGATCTCGACTTCAGTGGCTGGTTCGGCCTGCTCGACGTCGCCGGCGAAGACCGTATCCCCGCCGACAAACGGCGTGATCCGAAGGCGTGGGCCGAAGTCGGCGCTCAGTTGATCGTATTGCCGACCTACTCCATCGAACGCGGTCAGGCGCGCCTGCGCGTCCGTGTCATCGACACGGCCGGAGGTGAAGCCGTCGTATCCAAGACATGGGGAGGCGATCCGGCAAGAGATCTTCGCCGCATGGCGCATGCCGCCTCCGACGCCATCGTCGAAACGCTGACCGGCACGCCGGGGATCGCGCAAACCCGCATCGCCTTCGTTTCCCAACGGGGAGAAGCCAAGGAAGTCTTCTTGATGGACTATGACGGCGCGAGAATCCGACAACTCACCCGGACCGAAACGATCAATTTGGCTCCTGCTTGGTCTCGTGACGCACGACGGCTGGTCTTCCTGTCCTACCTCGGCCGCAAACCCTCGATCTACCTGCTCGACGAAAAGGGCAAGGTCGAGATGCTGCACCCGGCCGGTGGCGATCTCAACGCCGCCCCCGACTTCAAACCGGACGGACGGGCATTGGCGTTTTCCTCCGATCGCGACGGCAACTCGGAGATCTACCTCTACGATCTGCAAACCGGAAAGGAGCGGCGGCTGACGCATCATCCCGCGATCGAGACCGCTCCGAGTTGGTCTCCTTCGGGGCGAGAAATCGCTTTCACCTCGGATCGCTCGGGATCGCCGCAGATCTACATCATGTCGGAAGACGGCAGTGGAACGCGTCGGCTGACCTACCAAGGGACCTACAACGAGTCCGCTGCATGGTCGCCTACCGGCGGACGCATGGCTTTCGTCAGCCGGATCCGCGGACAATTCGAGATCGTCATTCACGAATTCGCCACCGGCGCGGAAACCATCATCACGCGTGGGCGAGGCAACAAGGAAAACCCACGTTGGGCACCCGATGGGCGGCACATCGTCTTTTCCGGAAACATGAGCGGGCGCTATGCGATCTACATCATCCGCGATGATGGAAGCGACCTCAGGCGCCTGACGCGCGGGCAGGCGGCTTTTACCCCCGACTGGAGCCCGTTGCGCGATGCTCGACGATGACCTCTGCGAACGAGCGGGTATACTGCCGGAGGGTCGCGGTTCGCTCCGGTCGGCTCGACGCGAGGGAGCGACTTCGAACGAGCTCTAGCTGAAGAGCAGCGACTCGAGAAATTGACCAGCTAAAGAGGAGTGAAGGTCGATGCATTCGGGAATGAAATGGTTGACGAAGGACCGGAAGGATTCGGCGAGATCTTGCAAGGATAAGAGGCCCATCCGAGGGGCCTCGCCCGACATTCACTTGCCGCTCAGGCTCTTGGGTTTCGGCTCCCTTCTGCTCGTGCTCCTCCTATTGACCACGGGATGCCCCCAAACGACCGGAGGGGGCGACCTTCAGGGAACGATCGAAGCCGACCCGGTCGAGCCGACGCGAAGCGTCGACGATGTGGACGATGCGGCAACTCGAGATCCTCGGAACGCGAACGCGCTCGACGCAGAAGGATTCGGCGAGGGGGCTGTGGGCGAAGTGACGGAAGACGATCTCCATGACGCTGCAGAGATCGACCCGATGAGCATCGAAGAACTCAATGCTCGACAGGTGCTGCGGACGATCTACTTCGCCTTCAACTCCACGACACTCTCCAATGAAGCCTTGGCGACATTGAACGAGAACGCGCGCTGGCTGAGACAACACCCGTCCTACCGTATCATCATCGAGGGCCACTGCGACGAACGCGGCTCGCTCGAATACAACCTCGAACTCGGCGCACAGCGGGCGCGTTCCGTCCGTGATCACATGGCCCAGCTCGGGATCGACGAAAATCGCATCGAGACGATCTCTTTCGGCGAAGAACAGCCGGCCGATAGCCGCTCCAACGAGGCCGCATGGGCCCGCAACCGGCGTGCCGAATTCAGGTTGATATCCCGATGAGCCGCTTGATGCGCGTCTCCAAGGCGGCCGTTGCCGGCAGTGCAGCCCTGGTCTTCTTTGCGGGATGCACGACGCCGATGGCCCGTCCCCCCGCGGCGCGGACCTCATTTGGAAACCAGGACGTCGAAGCGCAGCTCTTCAAGCTCCAAAAAGACAGCGCACGCATTCTCTCCGCCATCGAGAATCTTCAACGAGATTCGCAAGATCCCAATCAAGCTTGCGCGGAAGCGGTCACGCGCATCACCGAACTCGAGCGAACCGTGCTGGCGCTCGAAGAGCATATGCTCGACGCTCAACGCCGCCTCGACCAAACGATGGCTGAAGTGCGGCGGCTGATGCAGATGCAGCGGCCGAAATATGCCGCTTCACTGCCGGCGCCCCCCGAAGCCGAACAACCGCCCGACGATCCGTTGGCGATTCCCGGCAACGAGGAAAGCGCCGTCGTCCCACCCGGAGAAGCCGTCCCTCCCCCGTCCGCCCGGGAGCTGTTCACCGCGGCCTATTCCGATTTCTCGCGAGGACAGTTGGAGGTCGCGCTCGCGGGGTTCGAAGCCGCGCTGAAGGCCGACGCCGACGGGCCGCTTGCCGATGACGCCCAGTTCTGGGTAGGGGAGACCCTCTATTCCCTTGGGCGACCTGAAGATGCGATTCGCGCGATGGACTACCTGATCGCGGCCTATCCCGAAAGCGAGAAGATTCCGGCCGCTCATCTCAAGAAAGGCCTCGCCCTGTTCCAAGCGAGACAGGCGAGCCGGGCGGTGCAGGAACTCGACTATGTGATCGAGACTTGGCCCGACTCGGCTGAGGCCAAGATCGCCGAGGAATATCTGCGTCGCAAGAACATCGACTCGCAGTAGACGACGGCGGAAAAGTGTTTGACATGCGGGAGGATGGGTCGTAGAGTACCGCGGCTCGCCGGGCTCCGTCGTGGCCGGCGGATTTCGGCGTTGAATCGAGCGAAACGAGGACACCCCAAGATGGCCAATCACAAGTCGGCACGAAAGAAAGCCCGCAAGGACGAAGAGCGGCGAGTGCGCAACCGTTTCTGGAGAGCGCGGCTGCGTTCCCAAATCCGGCTCTATCGCGAGAGCATCGCGGCTGGAGATCGTGGGCAGGCCGGTCGCCTACTCAACCCGATTCTCGGGCTCGTCGATCGCACCGCGCGCGCCGGCGTCATCCACGACAACACGGCCGCTCGAACCAAATCCCGTCTGCAAGCCGCGTACAACAAAGTCCTCGCCGGCTAGAAAGCTCCGCGCTCCCCCGTCCCGCAGCGGGATCTTCCCGCGCGGCCATATGGCGGGCCGGCCCGCCATCAGCATCTTCCCATATGCTCTCGGCAACCTTGCGCGCGACGCCGCGCCTCGGCCACCGGCACGCGTCCAAGAAAAACGGCCATCCCGGCGCCAAGGAGCTAGGCCGCGGATCACGCCTTGGTGCTTCGTCCGTCGTGCAGATTCCTAGCGGTGACGCCTGACTCCGAGCTTGGATTTGTGCTTCGCGCTCGTCACGCGCCCCTTGCGACGCCCCCTCCGTGGCGGGCGTACCGGACGACGCCCGGTCGGTCCTTCATCCACCGGGCAAAAATCGATTTGATGCCGCAGGAGATCCACTCGGTCGACCCTCACCTTGATGCGCTGCCCGAGCTTGTAGACCCGGCCGCTCCGGCTGCCTTCGAGCAGGCGGCGGCGCACGACGAAACGGAAGTACTCCGTACCGAGACGAGTGATGGGGATGAAGCCCTCGACGTAGGGTTCGGCCAAGCTGACCGCAACACCGGCAGTGGAGATGTCGGTGATCTCTCCTAGGTACTCCTCTCCGAGACGATCGGCCATGAAGGCCGTTCTCTTCCAAGACAAGGACTCTCGCTCCGCGGCTTCAGCGTCTCGCTCGAGCCGCGACGTCTCGCGGGCGACTTCCGGAAGTCGCGCATGCTCATCCGGGTCCGGCGCGAAGGTCGCGTCGCGCGCTGCGCGTCGTAGGTCGCGCAGCGCGCGATGCATCACCAAATCGGGGTATCGGCGAATCGGCGAGGTGAAATGCCCGTAGAAATCCAGCGCCAAGCCGAAGTGGCCGAGGCATTCCGTATCGTAGCGGGCGAGAGCCAAGGAACGCAGCACTTGCCGCGCTACGAAACCTTCTTCCGGGCGCCCCTCCACCGAGGCCAATACCTTCGCAAAGTCCCCGGGCCGAAGATTCTCGTAGGGCTCCGGGAGCGTACACCCCATTCCCTCGAGAACCTGCGCGAGTCGCGCCACGAGCAGAGGATCCGGCCGTTCGTGCACACGGTAGATCGTCGGCCAATTTCTCTCCGACAGCTCGGCCGCCACGGCTTCGTTGGCGGCGATCATGAATCCCTCGATCATCCGATGAGCCAACAATCGTGGACGCGCCACGATATCCGTGGTGGCTCCTTCGAGGTCGAAGAGAATCGCAGGTTCCGGCAGGTCGAAGTCGAGTCCGCCGCGGCGCCGGTGCGCTCGAACGAGAACTTCCGTCAGATCTCGAGCGGCATCCAACATCGCCAGACGGGCCTGCCCATGCCCAGCCGCGCGCTGCCGGTTCCCATCGAGGATCTCGCTGA
>JALUUK010000793.1 GCA_027021395.1 Acidobacteriota bacterium | reverse complement strand
AGCGCTTCAGCGGCCAAGGTTCTAGCGCGCGCATCACCTTCTCGGGAAGGTCCTCGGCCGCGAGCACCGGCACGTCGTCGAAAAAGCGCTGAAACGAGCCCGAGGCGGGATACCAGCGCGTGCGCCGAACACGCCGGCGATTTTTTCCACTGCCGACCGTCACGTAGTAGTGCTCACCGCGCGCACCGCGATAGCGGGTGAAGGTCATGGCGTCGAAGGTCCAAAACGGCAGATAGACGCCCTCGATCTTCTCCACGATCTTGCCCCGAATGAAAGCGTTCGGTGCAAACCATCGCGACCGCATCCAGGCCGCGAGATTCGCGCGGGCCTTGCGCCTTTCGACCTGAAACGGCAGCACGCCGTCGACTCGAATGCGCTCGGCGCTTTGGTGCAGATCCGAACGTTGCAAGGGTGTGCCGCAGTAGGGACAGGAGCGACTCGTGAGCGTCCCTCGGAAAGTGACCAAGGCCCCGCAGCCTTCGCAGCGGACTTCGCCGAGATCCGTGGGCGGTGGAGGAGCGCCGGCTTGGCGTCGGCGAGAGAGCGTTTCGAGCGCCGCCTCGAGGTCTTGCTCTTCGATCTCGGAAGAGTCGCCGAGATCGAGCGTCTTGACGAAGCCGCAGTAGCGGCAAGCGAGGTCTTGCTCGCCGATACTGAACTCGAGTTCCGCTCCGCAGCTTTCGCAAGGGAAAGTGCGCGAAGAGGGACGCTCGGCCTCGCTCTGCTCGCTCGTTTCCATCGTCTCGGGGCCGGCTTCCTCTCGCGTCGGTCGGGCCATGAGAGAATCTAGGGAAGCGGCGGGGGAGAGGGCGGCCCGAAGAGTCCGGCAAGCTCGGGAACCTCTTCGGCAGGAGACCAGCCGCTCATACCGGCGCGCCAGACGAGGGTCTTTTGTGTCAGCTTCCCGGCGGCGGCTTGCGCTTGCACTTGTGCGGGAGTGAGCGGACCGATGCTTTGACCTTGATCGGCAAAGAACCATGCGACGGCTTGCGGAAGGGGAGGCGGCACGCTCGCACCAGGCGCACTAGGCGCAGCGGGCGCCGCTTGGGCCATCGAATGGACCATCTGATTGGCCATCGCGAGGCCCATGCCGAGGCCCATGCCTTCGCCCGCCGTGCCGCCGCCTGGATTGTTCGCAGCAGCCATCATGGCGTTGCCGAGCTGATACTGTTGAAAGCGCTGCATGTCGCCCGTGATGCCCATGCTGCTGCGCGTGTCGAGCGCTTTTTCGACTTCGTCCGGAAGGGAGATGTTGACGATGTAGAGCTGCGGAATATCCAGTCCGTATTCGTCGTCGACGCGCTCGACGACGGCATCGCGCAGGGTGTCGCTCAGTTCTTGATAGCGCGCTGCCAGATCGAGCGCTGGAATCTCGGCCGTGCCGAGCACGTCGGCGAAGGTCGTGGAGATCAACGAACGCAGGAGCACCGAGATCTCTTCGGCTTCGAACTCGGCGTCGGTGCCGACGAGTTCGCGCAGCAGAGCTTTGGGATCGACCGCCTTGAGCGTGTAGGTTCCGAAGGCTCGCAATCTCAGCGGACCGAAATCCGGGTCGCGCATCATGACGGGATTCGGCGTTCCCCACTTCAGGTCCGTGATCTGCCGTGTGCTGACGAAATAGACCTCGGATTTGAAGGGACTTTCGAAACCGTATTTCCAGCCCTTGAGCGTGGCCAAGATCGGCAGGTTCTCCGTCGTCAAGGTGTAGGTTCCGGGTTCGAAGAGATCGGCGATCTGCCCTTGATCGACGAAGACCGCGACCTGCCCGGGGCGTACGATCAGTTTCGCACCGTGTTTGATTTCGTTTTGATGGCGCGGAAAACGCCATACCAGCGTGTGTCTCGTATCATCGAGCCATTCGACGATGTCGACGACTTCGTGCCTGAGTCTATCCAACAGCCCCATTTCGTTCCTCCTCGGGAGTGACCTTCCGCTCCGGTTGGCTCCGGCGCCGATTCCTACGCGCGAGATCCGATCTTCTTGCGCCCGAAAGCACCGCTACCGAGATCATACGGACTCGTTCAGATTCGAGGCAAGGGAAAGCGCAAAGATCGCTTCAATCGAATCTTGCCTTCGGCATGTGCGGCGAAACGGCCCCGCGCGTCGCGACCGATGCTACGCGGGGGCAGATCGCACCTTCCGCGCTCGAAAGCCCGGACTTCCCAGCGAAAAAGCCACGCCCATTTCGGAGGTGGGAGCGTCCATCCGTGGAGGCCTCGGAGCACGTGAAAGAGGTGTTCGATCGGCCATCCTTCCCAATCCACCGGCTGTTCCCGCCGCCGGAGCCGGCGAGCGCGGGGTGGCGCGGGGCCTTCCGGCTGCGGAGTGGCCGTGGCGCAGCCGGCAGCGATTTCGGAGACGACTTCGACGAGAAGCCCTGCTCCGAGCGAGGCGAGGCGGTCGGTGAGGCGGTCGATCGTCTCGCCGACTTCGATATCGAGCGCCCGCCGGGCAAAGACGGCGCCGGTGTCTTCTCCGGCGTCGACGGCGTGAACGGTGACGCCGCCGCGTCGCTCGAAGGTCAGAAAGTGCCAAAGCAGCGGAAAGGGACCGCGAAACTTCGGTAGCAGGCTCGGGTGCAGATTGATGAATCCGTGCGCGGGAATCTCGAAGATCGAGGCGGGCAGCAGGCGGGAGATCGCGGAGACGCAACCGAGATCCGGGCGGCGCGCCGCGATCCATCGCGCGGTTTCAGCGTCGTCTTGGGCCGACATCTCCAGAAAATCGATGCCGTGCTTTCGCGCGATCGACGCCAGCGTCCGTCGACCCATGGCTCGTCGGAGAGGCCGAAGCAAGCGCCGCCATCGACTCGTTCGCCCACGACCTCGCTTCCCACCGCGGCAAGCGACGATGCCCACGACTTCGCATCGGCAAATCAGCGCCTCGAGAGGCCGGCGGGAAAGCAAAGCCTCGCTTCCGATGAAGACGATGCGGAACGATTCCCGCGAGCGCTCCGAGTGTGCGGCATCGCTCATGCGTCGATCAATCTCCGGATGCGTTCGATCGCCTCGGCCTCGCTTTCGCTCGGATCTTCGGACTCCCGTGCATGGTGGAACCACTCTGCCGCCAAGCAGAGTTGGTAGAAGCGCACGGCGTCGCGTTCGACGGGAAAGCCGCCGGCCGATCGATAGTTCTCGAGCAAGAGATCCAAACCGTCATCGACGCCGAAGGGGCGATCTTCCGCGCGGGTCGCGATGGCCAGATCGTAGGCCGGATCGCCGTAGCGCGAATACTCCCAATCGATCAGAGCGAATCTCTTCGAGCTTCGTTCGTCGTCTAGACGAAGGATGTTTTGCGGCAAGAGGTCGCCGTGCAACAAGGCGATACGCCCCGTTCCGAATCGCAGCATGTCGAGTTTGGTTTCGAGGTCGCGTAGCTCTTTTCGCCCTGCGCATCGTGCCCGCGCTCGATTCCAAGCCATCTCTTCGCTGCGCTCTTTTCGTTCGATCTCGGCGTCCGCCCCGATCGACTCGCTCCCACGATGAACTTCGGCCGCAAGCCGTCCGACCGTACGGCAGACATCGGCTCCGGCGGCGCTTTCGAGCGCATCGGCAAGCACGCTCCCCGCGAAGTACTCGCGCAAGACGATGGGTCCGTCGGGTCCCTCCTCTACGGCGAGCACCCGCGGAGTCGCGAAGGGAAGGTCATGAGCCGAGAGAAGGTTCAAGATCTTCACTTCCTGCCGCAGGCGATCGGCGGCTCCGCACGGCGCATCGCGACGAGGAAGCCACAGGCCATAGCAGCGGAGTCGACCGCTGCCGGAGGATGAATCGAGCAAGTCGAGGCGGTAGAAAGACCGACTCAAGCCGTCGCCGCAAGGCCGGAGAGCGAGCGCGTGTTCTGCGTCGAGCGGCGCTTCGGCCAAGGCCGGCTCGAGCGTTTCGAGAAGACGGATCGCCGTTTGGCGAAGGGAGGCGCGGGAAAGTGTCACGTCTACCGTCCGGTGGGAGGCGATACGGCAGAGCGCGTGCGCCCGACCTTCCGAAAGGTTCGTGCATCAGCCATCGACTCACCGCTCCGCCCGCGAAATTGCGTATCGATCCTCATTGCCCAAGGCGATCGTGAATTGTACTCGACCGTGTGGACCGCTGCCCTCGATGTGGCATCATCCGCGCCATGGCGCATCTACGGATTCCGCAACGTCCCGGCGGCGCGTACCGTCTTGCGAGCACCGTGCTCTTCGATCTCGATGGGGTCTTGGTGGAGTCCTTCGACGTTTGGGTCGCCGTGCTCAATCGTTGTCGCCAAGCTCGAGATCTACCCCCGCTGCCGATCGAGAGCATTCGAGCGAGCTGGGGACAGGGGATCGTCGCCGATTGCGCAACCTTCTTCGTCGGAACCGAGCCGCAGGAACTTGCCGCCGAATACGATCGTTTCTTCGTCGAAGAAGCCGGGCGGGTCGAAGCGATCCCCGGCGCAGTGGAGAGCGTTCGTCATTTGAGCGAAGCCGGCCTCTGCTTGGCGCTGGTGACCAACACACCGCAGCGCATCGCCCGCAGATTGCTCGAGGGGATCGGGATCGAAGAATGCTTCCCGGTCGTCGCCGGCGGCGACGAGGTCTCCCACCCGAAACCCGCACCGGATCTCGTGACGCTTGCACTCGATCGTCTCGGCCGCTCGCCGGAAGAAGCCGTTTTCGTCGGGGATACGCGCAACGACCTGCTCGCGGGTCGCGCCGCAGGCGTTCCGGTGATCGGCTATCGCATGGACGCCGATCACCGGATGGATTCGCTGCACCTTCTTTGCGAGTGGATCGAGCACTGAAGAAGCCGAAAGATCGACCCGTCGCCCTGATCAACGCCTAGGCCTGCAGATCTCGTAGAGCGCATGGCAGGGATGCTCTTCGAAGTATTCGCGATCGGCCTCGGCACGACGCCGGATATTTCTAGCGCTCCGGCGGGCCTTCGCCGCATCGCCGTGTGCGGCGAGGGCGCGGAAGGCAACGGCGCGGGCGTCGTGGACGCGGGCGAGAAGGTCCGGGATGCCGAGTTCGCGTGCTCGCCGGAGAGACTTGCCGAGCATCTTCAGGGCGGCGAGCGCTTTTCTAGGAGTCTGCTCGGCGCGGGCGAGCATCACTTCCGCTTCGATGCGGATCACCGGGTTGTCGGCATGGTCGATCGCCGCCGCACCCGAACGCGCGGCATCCCGCGCGCGCCCCGAGAGGCGCTCGATTTCACTCGAGAGCAGCATCCACAGCGCACGAAGGTCGCCCCGCGTGCTCGGGGAGTTGCGCTCCGGCATCAGAAGGTTCTCGGCCTCTTCAAAGCGCTGCAAGCGGATCAGGCAGGAGGCGCGAAGCAAGGTGGTGCGCAGGGGGTCGAAGCGTTTTGCAGCCCCGAGAAAGGCTAGGGCCATGCCGTGCACGCCGATGGCGGAGGCCGTCACGGCCGAGCAG
>JALUUK010000792.1 GCA_027021395.1 Acidobacteriota bacterium | reverse complement strand
GACGGCGTCAAGGGACCCATCTTGCTGCATGTGCTGACTCAGAAGGGGAAGGGCTACTCCTTTGCCGAGGCTGATCCGGTGAAGTGGCACGGTGTCGCGCCCTTCGATGCGGCCACCGGCAGCAAGCGTGCGTCATCGGTTCCCGTGAGCGATACGCCGTCGGTCTCCTATACCAAGGTGTTTTCGGATGCGATGATCGATCTTGCGGAGCGCAAGCCGGAGCTCGTGGCGATAACGGCCGCCATGTCGACCGGGACCGGTCTCGAAGCTTTCCAAGAGCGCTATCCGGATCGTTTCTTCGACGTCGGGATCGCCGAGGGGCACGGGGTGACCTTCGCTGCGGGGCTCGCTGCCGAGGGCATTCGTCCGGTCTGCGCGATCTACTCCACCTTCTTGCAACGAGCCGTCGATCACATCATGCACGATGCGGCCTTGCAGCATCTGCCGGTCATATTCGCCATGGATCGCGGTGGACTCGTCGGCGCCGACGGTCCGACCCACCACGGTGTCTTCGACTTGGTCTATTTGCGCATGCTGCCGGATGTGATCGTTTCAGCACCCAAAGATGCAGACGAACTGGCTGATTTGCTCGAGACCGCGATCGATCAGGACTCTCGCCCCTTCGCGCTACGCTATCCGCGGGGCAACGCGCCGCAGGCGCGCACACGCGAGCCCCGAATCCTACCCATCGGTTCTTGGGAGATGCTCGAGGATGGTGGTACCGACGTCGCGTTGCTCGCCGTCGGATCGATGGTTCCGGTGGCAGGAACGGTCGCCAAGGTGCTAAGGGACGAAGGGATCGGGGTCCGCGTCGTCAATTGCCGATTCATCAAGCCTCTAGATCTCGAGATGCTGACGCGGATCGGCCGGGAAAGTCGTTTGTTGGTCACGCTCGAGGAAGGGGCGCTCGCCGGCGGCTTCGGCAGTGCGGTTCACGAGGCGGGCGAGCAAGGCGGCCTGGGGATCTCGGATCGCCTGCGACACTGCGGTCTTCCCGACAAGTGGGTCGCACACGGAACGCAAGACGAATTGTTGCGGGAGGTGGGCCTAGACTCCCAGACGATCGTCCGACGTACCAAAGCGTGGCTCGAGGCCCTACGGTCTAGTCCGGATGAGATTTGAACAAAGAAGCGTGAGCGAAGATTCATGTCTCCGGGCGAAGGCGTGCCGACGGATCCATCAGACACAATAATCGTATCTATGCGAGTCCTAAGGAGGGGATTCAATGCGGGTTGCTGGAATCGATATCACCTTGTCTTCGTCCGATCTCGCGGCTGCAACAGCCGATCTCATCGTATTTTTCGCCATCGAGGGCGATCGCCGGATCGAGGGAGCGGATTCATCTCTAGCTAAGCGTATGACCGGGGAAGCAAAGCGTCGAGGGTTCCGGGCGGAATACGGCAAGACTTTGGTTTTCGAACACGTCTCCGGGAAGACGGATTGCTTGCTCGTTGGGCTCGGCCGTCGCGAGGGGGTGACCTTCGAGAGGTTGCGCATCGCGTCGGCAACGGCCGCGAGGCAGGCGGCCGCTCTTCGAGCGAAGCGCGTGGCGATGCGGCCGGTCGGTGCTGCGCTCGAGACCTTCGACAAGGACGCACTATTGCGAGCCACGATCGAGGGCTTCGTTCTGGCCTGCTACCGTTTCGACAAGTACCTGAGTCGGTCCACCGGAGGTCGGAAATCGGTATCCGGTGGGGCCGGTCGCCCCGAACGTCTAACGATTCATGGGTTGAAAAAGTCGAAGGTGCTCGATGCGGCGATGCGGCGATCGTCCGCAGTCGTCGATGGTATCGTGATCGCGCGCGACTTGGTCAACGAACCAGCCAACATGCTCTACCCCGAAGAGATGGCCAAACGAGCGAGATCCTTGGGGAAGAGCCCGCAGGTCACGGTCAAGGTCTTGGGGCCGCGGGAACTCGAGCGACAGAAGATGGGAGCGTTGCTGGCGGTCGCACGGGGCAGCGATCGCTCCGCCCGCTTGGTGCACATCGCCTACAAACCCAAGAGCGTCGCCGGGTCGACTCGAAGAAAACGGCGGAAGATCGCTTTGGTGGGCAAGGGCGTGACTTTCGACAGCGGCGGCTACGATCTCAAGAGCACGAGCACGATGGCGGACATGAAGACCGACATGGGCGGTGCCGCAGCAGTCCTCGGAGCGATGGCCGCCGTCGTGCAACTCGGGTCCGAGCACGAGGTTCATTGCGTGCTGGCACTTGCCGAAAACATGGTCTCAGGCGATGCGCTAAAGCCCGGAGACGTGATCACGGCACGCAATGGTCGAACCATCGAGGTCAACAACACGGACGCCGAGGGTCGGCTCGTGCTTGCCGACGCACTCGACTACATCACGGAGAAAGAGAACCCGGACGTCGTTCTCGACGTCGCGACACTGACCGGCGCCTGCGTGATCGCACTCGGAACGCGACTCGCGGGCGTGATGTCTTTCGACCGGAAGTTGGCGGAAGAGATTCTCGCGGCGGCATCGAGGGCAGGTGAAGGATTCTGGCCGCTGCCGATGGTCGAGGAGTATTCGAAACAACTCGAAAGCTCGATTGCCGACACGCTGAATACGGGCGAGCGCTACGGGGGAGCCACGACGGCGGCGCTCTTTCTCTCGCATTTCGTGCCGCAGGGCAGTGCGTGGGCGCACCTCGACGTCGCAGGCCCCGTTTTTTCGTCTCAGGCGGATCCTCTCTGGGGCAAGGGCGGTACCGGCTTCGGTGTTGCGACCTTGGTGGATTTCGTGCTGTCGCGATAGCTTGAGGCGCATTCCCCGCGACGATATCGGGCCAACCCCGAACCGCTTATTTTCTGTCGAATACGATTGGCCCCTCACCGGCTGCTCGCCTATATAACTTCCTAAGGGAGTGCGATAGGGAGACCTTGCCGATGGCCAAAGAAAGATCGCAGGCCGAGTTCGTGCTTGCAGCACATATCGTTGGGGAACTCGGGGAAGTCACGCGAATCGCCCGGGAGATGACCTTGGAAGTTTGCAATGCCAAGGCGGTGGCTACGCGGGCCGGCGAGCAAGCGCGGGGTTTTCAGCCGATAACGGATTTTATCGAGGAATCCGCCTTCGACATCATGCGGCAGGTGAAAGAGATCCATCGGGAAGCGATGAGAGTCTCGCAGTCGGCCGTAGCGAAATACCGAACGCAAGATGCCATCACGCGCTACCAGCGAGCGAAAGAGAAGGCGGAAGAGGCAGAGCACACCGAGGGCGCAGCGCATATCGAAGTCGCGATGGCGGATGTTCGGCAGAGCATGCGCGAGACGTCCGCAGAACTCGTTTCGCAAGTCAAGGTTCTCGGTCAACGGATGGAAGACATCGCCAAGCACGTGCGTTCGGTGAACGTCATCGCCGTTTCCTCGCGCGTGGAAGCATCGCGCGCCGCTGAGTACCGCCAGAGCCTAGAAGGAGTTGCGGACAACTTGGAGGCAGCATCGACTGCCATGCGAACGTG
The DNA here is from genome assembly GCA_027021395.1 of Acidobacteriota bacterium. Lineage (GTDB taxonomy): Bacteria > Acidobacteriota > Polarisedimenticolia > J045 > J045 > JALUUK01. The sequence continues at coordinate 1,939 of JALUUK010000792.1, read as the reverse complement.
CGTCAGCGCGTCGCAGTCGTGGTTGGAGGTCTTTTCTCAAGAGGAAGCGACACGATGAAATGCACGACGATCTATGAGGGCTTACACCAGTGGATGGTTTTCGGCCGGGATCCCGACAAGCCGGATGAAATCATCGATTCCAACCAGTTTCTGGTCAAATCGGGCGATCGAGCGATTCTACTCGATCCCGGCGGGATCGAGATATTTTCTTCGATGCTGGCGTCGGTCGTGCCGTACATCACTCTCGATCAGATCACCGACCTGTTTGCATCGCATCAAGATCCGGACATCATTTCGTCACTGGGTCTTTGGGACGATGCATTGCCCAAGGCGTGTTTGCATGCGCCGTGGCTGTGGGAAGGCTTCATTCGTCACTACGGAATGAAAAAGATCACTTTCTCTCCGATTCCGGATGAAGGTTGTACGATTCGATTGGGCGATACGCCGCTTCAGTTCGTGCCGGCTCACTATCTGCACTCATCGGGCAACTACCACGTCTACGATGCGAAGGCGAAGATCTTGATGAGTGGTGACGTGGGTGCGGCACTCGAACCACCGGGATCACCGATGTTCGTCGAAGATTTCGACGCGCACACCGAGAAGATGCGATATTTTCACCAGCGTTGGATGCCGTCCAATGACGCCAAGCAAGACTGGGTTCACCGCGTGCGCAAACTCGACATCGAAATCTTGGCGCCGCAGCATGGTCGCTTGTTCCAGGGAGAGAACGTCGGTCGTTTCCTCGATTGGTTCGAGCGTCTAGACGTCGGAGTGGCTGTCAAACGCAGCGCCGCCGCGCTTTCGTAAGGGCCTGCGAGTAGGATTCGAGCGAAGGCGAGCTGTTCCTTCAAGAGGCGGTCTGGCGCCGCCTCGGCCGCCGTCGCCGCGTACGCTTGGGCGCACTGCCTTTTTTCTCTTTTTCGGTATCGGGCGGTGTCGCCGGCAACCGCGATCTCCAATCTGCGATCGTCTCGACCATGTCGCCGGTCGATCGGCAATAGAGTTCGAATAGGTCGAGCGCATCGGCGAAGTAACTCCGGCGCGCAAAGACTTGAGGAGAACGTCGCCGTCCCTTCTGCGGTACGAATCGCCCGAGAGAAATGAGAATCTGGCGAATTCTTTCGCCGTCCCGCCGGGAGATCGACAGGCGTCGCGCGATGGGGCGCAGAATGTCGGTTGCCATCACTCCCGCATCGACCTTCTTGCCGCCGTCGCGGCCCTCGAGAATCGGGTTCATGATCACCGGTGCGAGCAAGGTCGCGAGGTAGACCGGAGCACTGACCGGGCGGCCGTTTCGAGTCCAAAGATCGGCGACGCGAAGGTTGGTCAGCAGGGCCTCGAGTTCTTCCGTCGGTTCGGGCGACTCGGGATTCGTGAGCGCGTCGCGTAATTCCGGAAGAATGGAACCCAAGATTCCCGAATTCCAAAGCATTTCGAATGCCGGTGCCATCGCTGCGCCGCGAAACATGCGAAGCAGATCTTCCAGAATTCGCGGTGCGGCGGCGTTGAGGATCTCGGGGTGGTACCGGCGAATGGCCTCCCAGCCGGGTTCCTCGATCTTGCAACCGAGTCGTGCCGCTAGCCGAACGGCGCGCAGCATGCGTATCGGATCCTCACGAAAGCGGACGTTCGGGTCGCCGATGCAACGCACGACTTTCTTTCGGGCATCTTCCACTCCGTCGACGTAGTCGATGATTTCCTTGCGCTCCGTATCGTAAAAGAGCGCGTTGAATGTGAAATCCCTGCGGACCGCATCCTGCTCGGCGGTGCCGAAGACATTGTCGTCGCGGATCAGCAGACCTTCGGATGCGTCCTCGGCTGGAGATTGGGGCTCGGAGGGAGCGCGAAAGGTCGCCACCTCGAGGATCTTGTCGCGAAAGTAGACGTGCGCGAGTCGGAACCTGCGCCCGATGATCCGGCAATTGCGAAACGTCCGCCG
>JALUUK010000791.1 GCA_027021395.1 Acidobacteriota bacterium | reverse complement strand
CATCAGCCCATTGATTCGATCGTAATCAGACGCATCAGGGGGCGGTATCGGTGCAGATAGACTTAATCCGTCCATGAACTCGCTCAGATGTATGTGCTTCACTTCATAGCGACGGTTGACAAACTCTTCCTTGACGACCCGCGTGATACGGTCCAGAGGAGTACCTACTGCCGCTACTATTCCGATCACCAACTCTGGGCGCTCAATGCCCTCAAGTTCGCTTGGGTCGCGAATCTCCACCTTATCTCCCTCGCAGGCACAGAATCGTCAGAGAACCTGCGCACCTAGCCTCCTTCGATTCGCGAAGTATACGCGTCGACATCGATTCCAGAAAATGTAGAACCAGCGCGAACGTACGATCCGTAGAGAGGTAACCGGTCGCCCATTGGAAGGTCCCCGTCAAGACACGACACTTGGCAAAGAGATCTTCCGCTCCCCACACATACGGACGGAATCGTGGTAAAGTCGATGTAACGTTCTTTCTGTAAGTTCGCCCCAGAGGGTCGCGTGATAGCACTTAGCTTTTGCTCCTTCCCGGTTCATTCCTGGAGGGGCTTGAACTGACGGGCCACTTCCGCTCTTCTTGTAGGTGAGAAAGCCAATCAGGAGGGGAAGGTCATGACCCACCAGAAAGATTATTCTACCGTGTGGCAGCAAGTATTGAGCACCCTCGTCAAAAACGGTCTGGACGAGTTGGGCGAGGCGATGGGGATCGTGCTCAACACCGCGATGAAGCTCGAGCGCAGTAGCCGGTGACTTCGGAGGGGAGGTGGTGCCTGTGATGGCTCTTCGCGTGCGTTTTCGCACTTATCAACGAAATCCGACGGGGCCGGACACGATCTGACAAGATCGGGGGAAGAACTTCCATCCAGCGTGATATTGCTACCCCCCTTTGTTTGTGGGTTTGTGGAAAAGTGAGGGCCTGAAAATATGTCGTTTGATGTGGGTCAGTCGGTGCTCATTCCCTGCTCAGTGCAGCCGGGAGCATTTCCCGACGAGTCGCTGGTCACGATCGAATTCGCGAGTGAAACGCTCAGCGGCTTCGTGCAAAACAGGTACTTACAGGGACAGGCCGTGCGCGGAACCGTGCTCGACACCGGACCGGAGTGGATCACCGTCCGCGTACCGGGATCCTTCTTTACGCAAGCGACAGGGAAAACCTTGATTCCCGCCGCGTGGGCAAGCGATCACCTTCAGACCGTGTCGGCCTGACCGCTCATGATTCTTTCGCAGCCGGATCTTCGTCAGGCCGTCGCGGGCGGCGCCGTAGCCTTTGATCCTCCATTGGAAGAGCGGCAGTGGGGTGAGGCATCCATCGATCTGCGGCTCGGCTTCAGCTTCACGAAACTGAAGCCCATCGAGGGCCTGACGTTGTCAGTTGCCGGTGGGCTACAAGGAGTCGCCGACTCGGGCTTCTGGAACACGGTCTATCTCGAGGAAGAAGACGGGCTCGGCAAACCTCAGACGATCACGTTCGATCCAGGTGAGTTCATTCTCGCATTGACGTACGAAAGCGTGACGGTTCCGCGAAATATGATTGCACGGGTTGAGGGCCGCAGCACCTATGCCCGCGTGGGCTTGAGTATGCACCAAACAGCTCCCTGGATACAGCCGGGATGGAGCGGGCAGATCGTACTTGAGATCATGAACAATGGCCCGCTAGCGATAGGCCTCACGCCCCTTCTCGATCGACCGTGTCAACTGACCTTCTTCCATCTGTCGTCATCTGTGCCCGAAGAGGCCGCCTACGGCGAAAAAGATGGCGATCGTTACAAGGACCAAGATCACCCGCTACAACACGGCCGATAGCGCGCCCCTGCCGCAAGGTATGGTCCAGAGCCGGTCTCAGCAGAATCGAGTGGACCGTGGCAACGTGGAACCCCGTCACCAGTTGCACGAAGATTCGCCAGGGATGCAAACATTGCCATGCGGAAACCATCCAGAGACGATTGAAGGCCGTGGGTAATCTGGGATTGGGGATCGGTTTCTCGCTCGTGCCTCATTTCGAGATCTCCTCCGGTCGTACCCATAGGAAAATCCCACAATCTGGGCGGGCTCGAATTGCGGGATACGGTCGTTGGACCGAGGGAAAACTATGCCGGGGAGTGCCGGAAGTGGCAGAGTCTACGGTTCCATTGCACTTCGTTCTCGAGTAGGCTTGCCGCATGGCGAAGCTGATGCGGGGGCTCTATGAGCAGATCATCGATGAGGGGATGGCTGCGGATCTTGCGGGACTCGGTGAGGGCCTTTCGGCGGATCGGGAGGATTTGCGGAAAGCTGAGGCCGGCGATCGGCTTGCGATGCATATGGCGCGGCTGGTCGAGCGAGCCGTCGATAAGTTGGTCGAACGCGAGGGGGTCGAGCGGGGCTTGAGGCTTGCGCGGGCGCTCGTTGCGACGCTGGTCAAAGAACTCGGCGACGAAGACATGCAGCGGCACGCGCCCGTGCTCGAGAAGAGTGTGTTGCGGGCCGTGCTGGGGCGACGGCCGGATGGGGCGCTCGAAAAACTGGTGGCGCCGCTGATTCCGTTGCTCGATACCACGCTGTTGACCAATGCGCCGGGGGAACCGCGGGTGGGGCGGCAGATCGAGACCGAGATCGAGACGGCGTTGCGGATCGATCTGGTGATGGCGTTCATCCGGCGGTCGGGGTTGCGGCCATTGATGAAGACGCTGCGGCGTCATTGCGATCGACGGCGGGCGTTGCGCGTGCTGACGACGACCTATACCGGCTCGACCGAGGGTCGCGCGCTCGATGAGTTGCAGCAACTTGGGGCCGAGGTGCGTGTTTCGTACGATACGAGTACGACGCGCCTGCACGCCAAGGCGTGGCTCTTTCATCGCGGGGCGGGGCTTTCGACGGCCTATATCGGATCTTCGAACCTGACGTACTCGGCACAGCAGACCGGGCTGGAATGGAACGTACGGGCGTCGGGAGCGCGCAATCGGGATGTGATCGACAAAGTCGCGGCGGTTTTCGAGACCTACTGGCAGAGCGGGGACTTCCTCCCGTACGTTGCGGCGGAATTCGAAAAGCACAGTCGGCGCGATGAAAGCCGGGCGACGACGTTCCTTCCTTCCGTCGAGATTCGCCTCGATCCGTTTCAGGAACGGATGCTCGAAGAGATCGAGGTCGCGCGTGAGCGTGGACATCGCAGGAACCTGCTCGTTGCAGCAACCGGGACCGGAAAAACCGTGATGGCGGCGGTCGATTACGCGCGCCTTTGCGAACGGCCCGGACGAAACCGGCTGCTCTTCGTGGCGCACCGGGAAGAAATTCTCAAGCAGAGTCTCGCCACTTTCCGGCTGGCCTTGCGCAAGGGAGACTTCGGTGAACTGTGGGTGCGGGGGCAGAGTCCAAAGGACTGGGAGCATGTCTTCGCCTCGATTCAAAGCCTTAGCCATGCGACGCTCGAAGATCTGGCGCCGGATCACTTCGATGTCGTGGTGGTGGACGAGTTTCACCATGCGGCGGCACCGTCGTATACGAAGCTGCTCGAACATATTCAGCCGCGCGAGTTGCTCGGCTTGACGGCGACACCGGAAAGAACCGACAACCTCGATATCCTGCATTGGTTCGATGGGAAAATTGCAGCTGAGCTTCGGCTGTGGGATGCGATCGATCAGCAGCGTCTCGTGCCCTTCGAATACTACGGCTTGCACGACAACTCGGATCTTCGCGAGGTGCCGTGGAAACGCGGACGGGGATACGACGTAGAAGGGCTGACCGGCGTCTATACCGCGAATGACGTGTGGGCGCGGCTGGTGCTCTCGTCGCTGCTCGAGCGCGTCGACGATATCGCGGCCGCGCACGTGCTCGGCTTCTGTGTGAGTGTCGAGCATGCGCGCTTCATGGCGCGCGTTTTCCGCGAGCGCGGGGTAGCGGCCACGGCGGTCTGCGGCGACACCCCGCAGGACGAGCGGCGCGAGGCGCTCCGACAGCTCGAATCGGGCGAGATCAACGTGCTGTTTTCGGTCGATCTTTTCAACGAGGGTGTTGATCTTCCGCGCGTCGATACCTTGCTGCTGCTTCGACCGACCGAATCGGCGACGCTCTTCCTGCAGCAACTCGGGCGCGGACTGCGCAAGCCTCGCAGCCCGCGTGAAGCACAGAACAAGACCTCCTGTCTGGTGCTCGACTTCGTCGGGCAGCACCGGCGCGAGTTCCGCTTCGACCTTCGACTGCAAGCGCTGCTCGGCGGATCGCGCAAACGGATCGAACGCCAGGTCGAGCAGGGTTTTCCCTTCCTACCGGCCGGCTGCCACATGGAACTCGAGCCGAAGGCGCGAGAGATCGTACTGAAGAGCATCCGGCAGGCCGTGCCCTCCCGCTGGCAGATGAAGGCGGACGAACTGCGTCGGCTGGCGCGTGAGGGGCGAGGCGCGCTGCGGGACTATCTCGAAGATGCGGGACTCGAAATCGAAGACGTCTACGCGGGCACCAAGAGCTGGTCCGATCTGCAGGAGGCCGCAGGCGTGGCCGTGTTGGCGAGCGGCCCCGACGAAGCGAAGCTCCGGCGCGCTTGCGGCCGGATGCTGCACGTCGACGACGTCGAACGCCTCGAAGCCTACCGCGACTTGCTGCAGCAGGACACGCCTCCCGTCTTTGCCGAGCCGGGGTCACGAAGAGCGCGGCTCGCCCGCATGTTGGCCGCCTCGGTGGGAGACCAAGCCGCTTCGAAAGGAGAGTCTCTCCATGCCGGGCTCGAACGGCTGTGGCGGCACCCGCAGGTGCGCGCCGAGCTGATAGAACTCTTCGCCCTGCTCGCCGAACGGATCGATCACCGGCACTTCGCGCTCGATGCCGAGCGGCATCCGAAGGTGCCTCTCGCCGTGCACGCGCGCTACTCCCGCATCGAGATCCTGGCGGCTTTCCGCCCACACGACGCAGCCCGGGTGCCGGCGTGGCAGACCGGCGCGTACCAGGCCTGGGACGAGCACGCGGATCTTCTCGCCTTCACTCTCGACAAGACCAGCGGCCAGTTCTCGCCGACCACTCGCTACAGGGACTATGCGATCAGCCCCACGCTGATTCACTGGGAAAGCCAAGGCGTCGTCCGCGCGGCAAGCGAAACCGGCCGACGCTATCAACGGCATGCGGAAATGGGCCATTCGATCATGCTCTTCGCGCGCGAAACCGTGAAAGAGCGCGCCTTCTGGTTTCTCGGTCCCGCCACTTACGTAAGCCACGAAGGAGAGCTTCCGATGGCGATCACCTGGAAACTCGAGCACGCGCTACCCGGCGACCTCTTCGCATCCTTCGCCGCAGCGATCGCCTGACCTCGAAAATATCTCCAGGACGTGAACCGCCGCACCCGCACGGCACCCCTGACACGTAAGAAGACCTCCATCAGTACACCTCGGGGCTCTGCCCACAGTGCCGCGTCGAGGACCATGCGGCGCCTGT
>JALUUK010000790.1 GCA_027021395.1 Acidobacteriota bacterium | reverse complement strand
GCAAAGCCGCGAAGGCCGCAAAGGGAAGCACCTCGGATCGGACTCTCTGTGTTCGCAAATCTTCGTCAAATGCTGCGACTTACTCCTCGAGATTCGCGAAAAGTCACGATCTGTCCACGCTCGAGCGCTCTCGCTTGGAGGTTTCCTAGAGAATCCAGGATAATCGCGCTCGGCTTCGATGCATTTCGAGAAGAAGAGGAGCCGTTCATCGAGGAGTTGCTGAAGATGTTTTCTCGTTTCGACACGCGCTTTGGGCGCATATCGGCATGGCTGCTGGTGCTTGCGGCGGCCCTTTCGGCGGGCCGGGGATTCGCGGCGACGTCGATCGAATGGGCCACATACGATCCTGCTGCTTTTCAACGAGCGCAGCACGAGGACAAGGTGATCATGCTCGTGCTCGAGGTTCCCTGGAGTGCGCCCGTCGCGATGGCGCACGAGATGCTGTGGAATCAACCGGAGGTCGTCCAAGCGGTGAACTCGGATTTCGTGGCGATACGCGAACGCGCGGATCTGCGGCCGGATTTGGCTCGGCGCTACCCAAGCCAAGGGTGGCCGGCGGTGACTTTCTTGTTGCCGAACGGCTCGCCGCTTTTTTTTCGTGAGTCGGAGAGCGGAACACCGCGCCGCATGGCCACGACGGCGATGGCGCCCGAGCGCATGGCCTTGCATCTTTCGGAGGTTTCCGCCTACTACAAGACCGAGCAGAGCGCGGTCATCCAGCTTGCAGCTACGCAGGATAGGATCATTGCCGAAACGGCTCGCCCGACCGCGGCTCCGGTCGGCCGCGCGACGGTTGCGACGGCGGCGACCGCTTTCGCCGAGACCTTCGATGCAGAACACCGCTACTTCGGCGGCGCGCCGCGCATCCCACGTTTTGAGCTCATCGAAGTGATGCAAGTGCTCTCGGCGGAGGAGACCGATCCTTGGGAGGTGCTGGCCAAGACCTCGCTGAAGACTCTGCTCGATAAGTTGGGAGACCCGGAAGGCGGCGGAATCTACCGCATGGCCGTGGGGCTCGATTGGAGCCGGCCGCAGAAGGAAAAGCTATTGGATCGCAACGCGCGCATGCTCGACAACCTGACTCTGGCTTGGCGTCTTTCCGGCAAGCGCTCGGACCGCGATCGGGCGCTCGCACAGGGACGGTTCTTGGCAACGGCTTTTTCCAAAGAAGACGGCTCGTTGGCATCGGCGCTGTGCGTGAGTTGTCCCGGAGGCAGAGACGATGCCGTGCTCAGCGGGTCGAACGGTGTCGCTGCGGCGGCATTGATCCATGCCGGAGCGGCGCTCGAGGACGAGTCGTTGATTGATCGGGGACTGGCGGCCGCTTCTTTCTTGGCGAGGGAGCGTCATCTCCCGGGTCGCGGTCTACCTCGGGCGGTGATGAACGGGCAGACGATTCTTCCGTTGTATCTCGAAGATCTTCAAGGTGCGGCTTGGGGCTTTCTCGCGGCCTATGAAATCACGGGAGAAAAAGCGTGGTTGGGAAGAGCCGAGGATCTTGCGAAGGTCGCCTTGGCAAAGCTGCGAGATGCGGACCTCGGCGCTTTGCGCGATACGGTGCCGCGTCCGGCGGGGCCGATTCCGTTGCGGCACGCGCTCTACCCGCAGCGCGAGAACTCGCGCATGGTGCGGGTCCTCGTGCGGCTCTACCACTACACCGCCGACGCCGGCTACTTCGACGCCGCCAAGACGATCCTCGAGGCTTTCGGCGCTTCTTATCGGCGAGTGGAGATCCACGCGCCGGCCTACGTTCTCGCGAGCTACGAATATTTTTATCCGCCGACGCTGGTCACCGTGCGCGGTGAAGGCGGCGATGCCGAGGCAGCGGCTCTTCGGCGGGCCGCGCTCGGCAGTGAGTATCCCTTCACCCTCGTCGTAAGCAGTACCTCGGCAGCGGGGCAGCCGGCTACGGTTCAGGCGGTTCATGGCGGCGAGACGCTAGCTCGACCTTTGGCGGATGCTCTAGGGCTGCGCGCGGCTCTCGCCGATCTGAGGATCCGCTATCAAGCGCGCGTGAATCGTCACGACGGTGAGGAGGAGTGAATTTCATGGTGGCAGGAAAGGAATCGCGCGTCATCTTGGGGGTGATCGGGGGAAGCGGCCTGTACGAGATGGAAGGCTTCAGCGTGCGCGAAGAGGTGCGGGTCGAGACGCCCTTCGGAGCACCGAGCGACGCGCTGATCATCGGGGATCTCGAATCCGTGCCGACAGCCTTTCTCGCCCGCCATGGGCGAGGCCATCGGATTCTTCCGACGGAGATCAACTTTCGCGCGAATATCTTCGCCATGAAGTCGCTCGGCGTGCAACAGATCATCTCGGCCTCCGCGGTGGGGTCCTTGCGCGAGCACGTGCACCCGCTCGATGTCGTAGTGCCCGATCAATTCATCGATCGCACACGCCATCGCGTGGACACCTTTTTCGGTGAAGGGATCGTAGGGCACGTCTCCCTGGCCGACCCCTTTTGCGCATCGCTTTCCGCCACGTTGACCAATGCTCTGCGCGATGCGGACGCCACCGTTCACGTCGGCGGCACCTACGTCTGCATGGAGGGCCCGCAATTTTCTACGCGGGCCGAGTCGGAGATGTACCGCACTTGGAACGGCACCGTCATCGGGATGACCAACCTTCAAGAGGCCCGTCTCGCCCGAGAAGCGGAAATCTGCTACGCCACCATGGCCATGGTGACGGACTATGACTGCTGGCACGGAGAGGAAGACGACGTCACGGTGGAAGCGATCATCGAACGACTCTCCACGAACGCCGCGCTCGCCCGTCGTGTCGTGCGCTCGGCGGCCGGCGCTCTTTCGAAAAGAGAACCCTGCGCATGCGGCCGTGCGCTCGATGATGCCATCATTACGCCGCAGCATTTGATTCCCGAAGAGACACGTTCGCGGCTCGGAGCGATCATCGGACGCGTGCTCGAGGGAAAGGATTGAACGGAGTTTCGTTTCGGCGTGCCGCCCCAAGGAGGAGGGTCGTATGAATGTTGCTTTGAAAACGGATGCGATGACGAATGTCCAATCTTCGAGTCTCGTTTTTCCCGCCTTGCTCTTGTTGGCTGCGACACCGCTGAGTTCTACGCTTTCGTTTCACACCGGCCTCGCTTGGTTGTCGCCGCTGGTCGGCGGGACTTCGGCTTGGCTCTTCTTGTGGCATGCATCGAGCCGGCAAGCATCGCGTTCGGCGATCATCCTCGTGTTGCTGGCTTGGGCGGCAACGTTGTCGTTCGTGACGGTCTTGTTGACCGTACGCGCGCCGGAAAGCGCGGCGATGGCCATTCCGAATGCGGCGGAATACTGGGAGGAAATGAAGCCCTACCTGCAAGAAGGGCGGGGCACGGAGGCCGCACCGCGCCTCTTCATACCCGAGCATGTCAAACACCTCGCGCTTTTCGTCGTGCTTGCCGTGATCAGCGGAGGATGGCTCGCGCTCAGCCTCGGCGCGATGATGACCGGGTACATGTCGTACTATGTCGCGCAGGCGGTCATGCTCGCCGACCATCCGTGGCTGGCCGGAATCCTGGCTTGGCACCCTTGGGCGGTGGTGCGCGTGGCGGCTTTCATCATGATCGGTGTCGCGCTCGCGGCGCTTCTTCTCGAGCGCTCCGGACTCCGCGCGTGGCTGAAGCGGTACCGACGGTGGTTGCTTCTCGGCGGCATACTTTGGATGACGGATATCGGGATGAAGATCGTGCTCGCGCCCTACTGGTGGCGCGTGCTGCGGCGGGCCGCGGGAGTGGATGCGTGATAGACTCCGCTCTTCTTTTCTGTTCGCCGTTCCTCATGACTTCGAGGAAGAGCAGGGCGCTACGGGAGCATTCGTGATGCAGGAATACTCGGGGTTGCTCGATGCCCAAGGGCTTCGATTCGGGTTGGTCGTTTCCCGCTTCAACTCGCGCGTAAGCGATGCGTTGCTAGCCGGTGCTCTCGATACTTTGCGGCGCTTGTCGGCCGAAGAGGCGAATCTGACCGTCGTGCGGGTTCCCGGCTCCTTCGAAATCCCACAGGCTCTGCGCGCGCTCGCTTCCGGCAGCTCGTCTCAGGCTTCGAGGCCTGATGCCTTGATCGCTCTTGGAAGCTTGATTCGGGGCGAGACCGCGCACTTCGATCATCTCGCGGCGGTGGTGACGCGCGCGCTCGATACGATTTCGGCAGAGTCGGGAATCCCCGTCGCCAACGGGGTGTTGACATGTGACACCTTCGATCAGGCGCTCGAACGCTCAGGGGGAAAGGCCGGCAACAAAGGCGCCGAGGCGGCGATGACCGCCGTGGAGATGGCCCGGCTCTTGGCGGAGATAGGCGGCCTCGAGAACGAAGGTCGGTAGTGTGGGCGCACGTCGTCGTGGGCGGGAAGCCGCGCTGCAAATGCTCTATCAAGCAGACCTCTCCGGCGATTCGCCCGAAGACGTGCTGAAGGTCTATTTCGACGGCAAGCTCGGGACCGGGGAAGATGACGAAGAGTCTAGACGCTTTGCCGAATACCTCCTGCGCGGAGTTGCGCGGGAGAGCGGCCGGGTCGATGCGCTGATTCGCGACGGATCCGATCACTGGCGCCTCGAACGGATGGCGGCCGTCGATCGCAATATGATCCGCCTCGCGCTCTTCGAACTTTTCGATGATCGCGATACGCCCGTGGCCGTGATTCTCGACGAAGCCGTGGAACTGGCCAAGCTCTACGGGGGCGAGGAATCCGGTGCGTTTGTCAACGGCGTGCTCGACGGCATCCGTCAACGTGTGGAATCCGGGGAACTGGTACGGTGAGGCAGGCCGTTCGCGCGGGGGGGGTGCGTGCGGGGGTCGGGGCGATCTTGACCTTGCTCGTGCTCTTGTCGAGCGGCTGCGCCTACAATCTGGCGGGAAGGGGCGGCGGGGCGGCTTCATTCATTCCACCGGACGTCGAGACGATCTACGTACCGATGCTCAAGAACGAAACCGAGCAACCGGAAATCGAACTTCGCCTCACCGAGGCCCTGATCGACGAATTGGTGCAACGCGGCTCGTTTCGGGCGGTGGCCGATGAGGCCGATGCGGACGTCGTCTTGGCGGGGACGATTCGTTCGTATCGCTGGAACGAAATTTCATTCACCGCTCGCGGACAATACGAGCGGTTGGAAATCACGATGACCGTTTCGATCGAACTGTCGCGCACCTCGCCGGAAGAGGTGCTTTGGAGCCAGAACGGTTATATCTTCCGCGAACAATACGACGTCCCCGAATCTCCGCAGGCCGATGTCGATCGCGCAATCGTCGCCATCGAAGAGATGGCGGTCGACTTTGCCCGATCGGTCGTGACGACTCTTTACGAAGGCTTCTGACGGCATGGAAACGACCTTCGAAGACTTGAAAAAACAACTTTCCACCGGAGATTGGCCTTCCGTGCTGTTGATCGCCGGAGATGATGCGGAAGCACGGACACGCGCTTTGGATTTCATCGTTTCTCAGCTCCCTTCTTCCGAGCAGGCCACGTCGATCTCACGCCATGCCGAGGCGGCTCTGGCCACGATCCTCGACGATGCCCGGACGGCATCTCTGTTTGGGAATCGGCGCA
>JALUUK010000789.1 GCA_027021395.1 Acidobacteriota bacterium | reverse complement strand
AGAGCTGAACGATCCCCAGGAAACGGCCGAATACCGATTTAGATCATAGGAGATGGATGATGATACCGGCGCATGTTTTCGATGCCGATCAGTGAAAGCGTGTCGGGCAATAGGGAGCGGGATCGATGGGTGCTTCGTCGCCGCTGATCATCGCCGTCACCAGCTTGGCGGTCGCGGGAGCCATGCTCAGGCCCATCATGCCGTGACCGGCTGCTACGAACACGTTTCTTGCTCGCGGAGTGCGTCCGATGATCGGTACCTCATCGGGTGTCATCGGGCGCCATCCGTACCAATGCTCGACGGCTTCGGCTTCGGCGTCGATTTCGAGGAAGCGGGCGGCTCCCCGGCGAAGCGCAGCGAGGCGTTGCGCTCGAACCGGGGCGCCGAGATGGCAGAATTCCATCGTTCCAGCAAGCCGCAGACCGCTCTTCCAGGGCGTGACGGCGATGGCGGATTCGTCGAGAATCAACGGCGCCTTGGGTGAAGGCATCGACGAGTCGAAGGTGATGGAATAGCCGCGTCCCGGCTTGATGGGAATCGCGAGGCCGAGTTGCTTTGCGAGCAGCGGCGACCATGCCCCCATCGCCAGGACGATGTCGCCTGCGAGGCGGTCGCCGCGTGTGCTCCGCACGCCGGAGATTTCTCCCCTTGCAGAGATGAAGCCGGTGACCTCGCACCATGGTTCGATGATTCCGCCGTTCTCTTCGACCAAGCGGGCTAGCTCTTCGATCAGTGTTTCCGGACGGAGGTGGGCATCCTGCGGATAGGAAGCACCGCCGAAAACGCCGGCGCCGACCAATGGTTCCCGTTCGCGCACTTCGTCGCGAGTCAACGAGGCGACCTCGATGCCGACATCTTTCAGCAGCGCGTGGTAACGCGCTTCCTGCTCCATAGCGCGTTCGCTGGTGAAAAGAAGGATCAGCCCCGCTTCCTGCCATTCGCAGCGGATCTCCTCGCTTCGCAACATCTCCTGATAGAGAGCGCACGACATGTGCAACAGCGCCGTGCGGGCCTCCATCGTGCGCCGCATCGCCGATAGACGACATCTCGTCGCAAAACGCAAGCCCCAGCCCAGCAGGTCCAGGCACGAGCGGGGGTTGATCGAAATCGGCGATGAAGCATCGAGAAGGGATCCGAGCACCTTCTTGACCATGCCCGGACGGGTCAGCGGAATCGCGTGGCTTGGAGTGATCAATCCGCCGTTACCATGCGATGCGCCATCGCCCACCATGTGACGCTCGATCACGCGTACCGATCGCCCCGTCGCCAGCACCTCGAGCGCCGTCGCTAGGCCGATCACGCCCCCGCCGACGATCAGCACGTCCGCCGGAGATCGATGACCTACCGACCTCTCCGCAGATGGTTCGCCACTCTTCGATTCGCTCATTCGGGCATCTCTCGTGCGGCGAGTCTAACCCCGCCCTCCTCCGGACGCAGGAGAAGCGAAATGGATGCGCTATCATGCATCGTCGCGCCGACTCGACGTACGCGTCGGCCGGTGCCTCCCGATGCTTGGATGAAAGCGTGATTCTCGATCATGCGCGAGGGCCGAAGCCATGAGCAAAGAACGCATTTGGTCGGTGTACCTTTCCGGCGAGATCCACAGCGACTGGCGTGCGGAGATCCGTCGAGGGGTCGAAGCGGCGGAATTGCCGGTGATTCTCGATGGGCCGGTGACGGATCACAGGGCGAGCGATGAATGCGGCGTCGAGATTCTCGGGCCGGAAGAAGAGAAATTCTGGAAGGATCACAAGGGAGCGAAGATCAATGCTCTGCGCACGCGCACGCTGATCCGGCATGCGGATCTCGTCGTCGTGCGCTTCGGGGAAAAATACAAACAGTGGAACGCAGCTTTCGACGCAGGATACGCCGTTGCGCTCGGCAAGCCGCTGATCGTTCTTCATGACCCCGCGCTCACGCACGCTCTCAAGGAAATCGATGCGGCCGCTCTCGCCGTCGCTCGAGAACCCTCCGAAATCGTCGCCATTCTCCAATACGTAATCCGTGCCTAATTTCTTGCCGGCGCAGGCCGTTCGTCCGGATGATTCACGAAGGGCCTCACGAATCGGCCGAGCTAGCGGTCGGCTTCGGTCAATGCCACTTCGGCCCTATCCGACTCTCCGACTTCGAACCACGCGGAATTTCCCGTTTCTCTATCGGTGATGCGATAGGCGCCGGCGGGAAAGTTGTTCATGCTCAACGTCAAAGTCCCTTCGTCGCCTTCCGTGGTGCTCGCCGTCGCCAAGAGCCCCCGCAGGATCCAATGGCTCAGGTCGTAGTTGCCGCCGAAAAGGCTCAGTCTCTGCGCCGGCTTCGATGTTCCGACGGGAAGCGTCAAGGCCACCTCGGCTCCTTCTCCGATCACTAGATACTCGTCGAGTTCATCGCCCGCACCGACTTCGACTCCTCCAAGGCGTGTCGGCGCGCCGAAAGAACATCGTCCCCATAGATCGTAGACTCCCGAGCGAACCGAGGGAAAGGTCGCGCTTCCCAACGCATCGGTTCCGATGCTGGCCTGTTCGGAATCGCCCAGAAGAAAGACCGTTCCTTGGCAGGGAGTGGTTCCGTCGGCTCCAACCAGCCGTACGGCCAGAGAGCCGCCGCGGTACAGGGGCAAGAGTGGGACTTGACCGGGTTGAAACTCTTCGAGCGCATACCCGCTTTCCAAGAACTCGGGGTGTTCGAGGGCGATACCCGGCGCATCCGCCTCGACCCAAAAACGAAAAGAGCCGTCGAGATCCGAACGCGTCACGTCGACATCTGCGCTGAAATAGCGAATCTCGACCAGGCCATCGGCGGTGGGGAGATACTCCGCCCCTTCCAACAAGGAAGTTTCCGGTGGAGTCCACGTGACCACATCGACGCCCGGCAGTGTCGTTTGGAGGTCGCCGTCGATGGTGACGCCGGCAAGTTCGCGGGATCCTACGGCCAGTTCGACTTCACCGCCGTCCGGACTCACCTGAATCACACGGTTCATCAAGTGGTCGCCGAAGATCGCCTGAATGGCATAGCTCCCTTGCGTCAGTCGCGGTAGGACGAAAGAACCCTCTTCGTCGGAGTACGTGATACGAACGCTCAGCGTTCGCTCTGCACCGGCGTTTTCATGTAAGCGAATGGCGCGAATCATCGTCTGAGGAAGCGGCACCCCCGACCGGTGAATCGTTCCGCGAAGCGACGCGCCGAGGTCGATATCGATTTCGTTCATCTCGTCCGCGACGATCTCGACGTAGCGTTCTTCGCGATCGGAGTACTCTCCGGCCAACGAGTCGATCAATGTCACTTTGGCCCTGCCGGCGGGCAAGCGTTCGAAATGGAAGTTTCCGTCTTCATCGCTCTTGGTGGATTTTTTCCACCCCTCGCCCGCAATGACGACCTTCCAATGAGGCACGCCCGAGCCGTCCGACGTGTGAAGTCGGCCGTCGAGATCGAGGCCTTCTTCAAGCAAGATTCTCGCGCTTTCTTCGGTCGTCAACGTGACGACGGAGGGGGCATAGCGCGGGTGATCGACGACGACGGTGAGAGGGGTTCCTTCGCGCATTTCGCAGATCGAGTAGCGACCTTCGGCGTCGCTGAATGCAAGCGGAGGAGCCGGAGCATCGATCATGGAAAGCTCGTCGTCGGCTGCTTGAATGGCGGCGCCGACGATCGCGTTCTCGCTGCGTTCGTCGAGGATCACGCCGTCGGCGCAAGCGCCGCGTTCCATCGGTACACGAAGCTCGGCATCTTCGCCGCGTACGACGGAGAACGGGACCAGCGCCGTGGTATAGCCGGATGCCTTGACTCTCAAGCCATAGTCGCCTTCGGCCAGACCCGTCAGCGAAAAGGCGCCTTGCTCATCATGGGGCGCTCTTACGGCCGCCAGTGCCAGCCATCGCAGGTCGCTGCTTAGCGGATCGATTTCTTCCGGAAAAACCGAGAGCCGGAAAGAAGGAACCGGCGCGCCGGTATCGGCTTCTACGACCACACCCTTCAAAGTTCCGCCCGGTACCAAGCGTATGAGAGACTCCGGCCCAGGTACGACGACGCGTTCCAACCACACGGAGTGCTTCCCTTCGGCTTCCACTTCCAGGTCGTAGTGCCCTTCGCGAAGGCCGCCGATTTGCAGACGTCCTTCTTCATTCGTCGCGTCGTCTGCGATACGTGTAAGACCCTGGCCGCGCGAATAGACTCGGACGCTCGCCGCTTCCACCGGGCTTTCGTCATCATCGTCTACGACGCGCACACGAAGCAGGGCTTCGCGTTCCATATCCATGCGACCGAGTCGTTGCGTCGTGGACCAGTCGAGAGTGAATTCACCGATATCGCGGGAGATGGCGCCCTCGCCTCGGGCACGCAAAACGAAGACACCGGCCGGAAGTCGGATACGAGCGCATCCTGCCGCATCTGCGGCGGCTTTGGCGGAGCGCTCGATCGCTCCCATGGCCGCCAGCCGGC
This sequence comes from Acidobacteriota bacterium, assembly GCA_027021395.1. Lineage (GTDB taxonomy): Bacteria > Acidobacteriota > Polarisedimenticolia > J045 > J045 > JALUUK01. Next base: position 1,223 of record JALUUK010000789.1, on the reverse strand, counting down.
CGAGCGATTCCATACGCGATTCCGCGAGCAGCGTGAAGCCGGGAACGGGCTTCTCGCTATCTGAATAAAACCCGCAGGCTTCGATCTCGGCAAGCCTTGCGAGCTGCAATTCGTATGCAGAGGCTTCCTTCGGATTCTTGATCGTGGCATGAGCCAGAAGATCATCGCCGATTCGAGCCGCCAAGATCACCGGGAGCCGGCCGGAAAAGGAGCCGAGTGCAAAGACGCCCTGCTCATCCGCCACGGTCTCGAAGACGGCGACGCGATCTTCCGTCGTACCGTCTTCATCGATCTCCGTCGCCGTGATGCGGGCTCCGCCGGCTGCTTGGCCGTCCGGACCACGAACCAGCCCTTTGATCTCGATGGCCGGATCCAACGCCAAGTCCGTGCGGTACGCTCCAACGGGAACGGTCGGTCCCGATCGCCCTAGACAGTACCCCGGTGCTTCGATTTGCAAGGTGTAGGAAACGGCCTCGAGTTCATCGAAAGTAAATCGACCATCTTCACCGATGACTTGGCTGTCGAGCGTGCTTCCGCCTGCTCCCACGAGCGTGGCCACGGCGCCGGTTAGCGCTTCTCCATCGGGTCGGCCGATCACTCTGCCCGACCACGACGCACGTCGGCGAAGCGCAATCCGCAAGTCTCGTGTCGCGTCTTCGACGAAGATCTCCCGCGTGAAGAAGCCGTCGGCTTCCACGCGCAGGAGTCGAGGCGAGGCCGCGGTCGTGACGAAGGCGCCCTCGGAATCGGTCGCGATGCTGAATTCGAACGCATCGCCCCAGAACACCCGGGCACGCGGCAAGGCGACGCCGTCTCCGTCGAGCACGTGACCACGGATGGCAGGTGCCTCGGCGCACGCGGGCGGCGACAGATGCGGCAGCAACGAAAAAGCTACCGAAAGAAAAACCAAGATCGCCGGCATGACCGGCAAAAGACGACGATGAGACATGGCGTTTCCCCGCGGCGGGCCCACCATCAGCGGTGGGCCCGCGATGGATCAGATACAGTCTATCCCAAGAACTTCACGTTGTGCGCATTTCGCACGCTTGCGACATGGAATCCTCGACGCAGAATTCTCTCATCGAACAACCCCTGACGAAAGCGCTCGATCCTCCGAGGCGGCAACACACCGACGATCTCTGAATCGTCGTCATCATCTTCTTTCGGATCGAGTGTTCCGCCACCCGGCCGCACGCTGATCTCGCAGTGCCCCTTGAGTCTGC
>JALUUK010000788.1 GCA_027021395.1 Acidobacteriota bacterium | reverse complement strand
GAGGACAGAGTCGCTGAAGAAGCGGAGCACGTAAGCCGCAAGGCGCGGAAGATTGGAACGACTTTGCGCAAGCTCGTGCCGTCCCTCCCCCACGTCGATGCTGTTTTCCTTGTCACCCAAGACTTGCCAAAAACGAAGCGTCTGTCCGGCCGGTTGGTCCGCGGAGTCAGATTCTTCACGCTTAACGAGTGCGAGGCCGCAGTCGGAACCGATCTACCCCGGGAGCTTGTCCCGACGGAAGTTCGTAAACTGAGCCGACATTTGGAACCCAAGACCGAGGTGGCGATCGATGGCTCGCTTCGGAGATTGGCCGCCTACACGAACCTCGCGCTGCAAACGCCGAAGGGTGAGCGTTTCCATCGCGTCTACAAGGCGATCCACTCGAGTCGTCAAGACCGGGTGATACTTCATCTTTACGACCTCACCGCAGCCGAGAAGAATGCTCGGGCAAGAGCCGAACGGGAATTTGAAGCGCTGCGGCGGTTGCAGTTGTTCAAATGGGCGCCGCGCATCCTCGACTCGTTCCAAGAAGTTCCTGGGTATGTCGAGGAGATGTACTTCTTCACGATCATCGACCCGGCCGCACCCTCGGTTGCAGAACGTTCCTCCGATCGTAACTGGGGCGTTGGATCCCGAATCGCTTTTGCGTTGCAATGCGTCAAAGCCTTACTTCAGTTTCATCGCGACCCTGATGACGGGGAACAGTTCGTTCATCGGAACCTCACGCCGAGAACAATTCTCGTTAAGCATGACAACACACCGATCTTCACCGGGTTCGATCGTGCGAGGATCCCGTCGGAAACCACCGTAGCGGGCAGTGACCTGCCCTCGGCGGATTGCCCGGAAGTCTTTGCGCCGGAAGTTCGCCAGCATGGCCTAAGCGCAGCGGACCAGCGTTCCGACATCTATTCTCTCTGTTTTTCGCTCCGTTCCCTGTTTGCCGAATCCGAGGACGCGACCGCTATCGAAGCAAGGGAACTGTTGGACCAGGGTCTCGCCGAAGCGCCCGATGACCGGGCGACTCTGGAGCAGCTTGAGAGGGCTTTCGCCGACCTTGCTGGTGAACCGGTATCCGAGCCGGCGGCTCCCCCGGCTCGGTTCTGGACGGAGGGCCAGGAAATCCCTTTTCGGGGCAAACGCTACCGGATCGTCGGCCGGCTCGGCTCCGGAGGCCATGGAACGACGTTCAAGGTCGTGGAAATCGACCGCACTTCCCACCAAGACCTTGGCACCTACGTTGCCAAGGTCATCTCCGACGCGCGTGACGGCCAACGTGTGCTGGGGGCGTACAACTTGGCCCGTTCGCATCTGGTGCGGGAGCCGGCGTTGTCCACCATCTTCGAAGTCGCTGAGGAATGGCAGGAAAACAGTTTCGTCGCCTTGATGTCATGGGTGGAGGGCACCCCTCTGGCTGAGTTCATCGGTGTTTTCCCTCTCCTTGCCGAAGATCAGCAGGAAACGTCGGGCGAAGCCCTTGCCGTGAGGTGGCTCCGAACCATGTGCCAGGCCCTGGACACGCTCCACAGAAACGGTTTGGTGCACGGTGATGTCAGTCCTCGCAACATGATTGTCTCCGGAGGAGACCTGGTTCTGACTGACTACGACTGTGTCGCCCGGATCGGGGAACCCGTCGGCAACAGCGGAACGGTCGAGTATACACCGCCTCTCCGAGAACAGCCCGTTGCGGCCGCCTCCCGCGACATCTATGCGCTGGCAGCTAGTTTTTTCCACGTGATATTCGACCGCCGACCCTTTTGGAACAAAGGGATTCTCGCCAAGGAGCGCGGGTTGAACTGGGCCGGGGTGGACCGTTCCGAGTATCCTGCACTGGCAGGGTGGCTCGACCGTGCGACCTCTCCGGATCCTGCGAATCGCTTCCGTGACGCAGCAGAAGCACTAGCTGCACTTCCCGGGGCCGAACCTCCCGGCGCGGAGCCGCCGATACGGCGCCACGAGTTGCAGGAACGCCGGGTTGAGTGGCTTCTGTCCCTCCTGCAATCGTATCCCGGATCTCGGTGGGGGAATCAGGAAACTAGAGGCCTGGATACGGAATTCGCTTCCCGCACCTACGTCGAAACAAAACTGGAACAGAGTCTGTATGACGCAATCCTGCAGCGGCGCGTCAGGCTTGTCGTGCTCTGCGGCAACGCCGGAGACGGCAAAACTGCGTTGCTTCAGCACCTCGCCAACCGATTGGGATTAGGGAAGCACCCTTCGGCCGACCGCATCCTGGAAGGGCGCCTCGACGACGGACTGGTCGTGCGGATGAATCTCGACGGCTCGGCCGCATGGAAGGGACGCTCCGCCGACGAGCTCCTCGATGAGTTCCTCGCCCCGTTTCAGGATGGCCTGCCCGCCGACGACATAGTTCACTTGTTGGCCATCAACGACGGACGTCTCCTGGAGTGGATCGAGAATGTCGAGTCGGATCGGGGAGAGACTACGCTTACCAAGAATCTCCTCGAATTGCTCCAAGGCGAGCGCGCAAACGCTGACCCTCATATCCGCTTCATCAGTCTGAACCAACGTTCTCTCGTCGGAGGGATCGACCTCCAATCCGCAACAATCGATACGACCTTCGTAAACAACCTGATCGATCAGCTGTACGGAGGGCGGGACGCGGCTGAGATCTGGGCGCCTTGTCAGACTTGCTCCGCCCAGAACCGCTGCCAGGTCCAGCCGGCGCTTGATGTCTTCGGCCCAGCCCACCTTCCCGGAGTCGTGTCCGAGGAGCTGCGCGAGCATGCGCGGAGCCGACTGATCGAGGCGCTCCAGGCCATTCATTTGCGCGGCGAGACCCACATCACGATGCGGGAGCTCCGCGCTACGCTCGTCTACACTTTCTTCGGGACTCACTTCTGTTCGGACTACCATCAGGGAACCGCGCAGAACGCCCTCCCATACTGGGACCGCGCTTTCGAGGCCAATTCTCCGGACCGGCAAGGCCAGGTGCTTTCCGAATTGGTCCGTCTCGATCCGGCACTCGAGGCCCACCCCCAACTCGACCGGCATCTCCTCACCAAAGCGGCCTCCGGCCAGATTCCTCGCCCACCCGCCACGCCTTCCTCTCTTTCCCTGCCTTCTTTGCGACGGTGGGCGTACTTCGAACTCCCACAGGGTGAGATCGAGAAGATTACCGATGATCCTTTTGCTATCACCCTCGCCGGAGGGCGCCATCTGCAAACCTTTCGTGATCTGCCCCTGGAAACAGGTGGCTTGTCCAAACGTGGGCTCTGCCGACGTCTCTGCAGCGGCATCGCTCGGCTCGAAGATTTGCCTCCGCAAGCCCTCCGCCGCGTTCAAAACGACGCCGTCGTCCCCCTACGCATCACGCCGCGAACCCCCACGGAAACTGCCTTCTGGGTCGAGAAGCCCCTCGACCGCTTCTCTCTCGAGCCCGACTTCCCACAGGTCCCCGACGGCGTGGACCGCCTGCACCGCCACCTCTTCCTCATCTATCGTTATGCCGACGGCCGCCAGGAACGCCTCCGATTGGGAGCTGAGCTCTTTCACCTCCTCCTCGAGCTGAGCGACGGCTACCAGCTAGGCGACGTCTCCACCGATGACACCTTCGCCAATCTTTCGATTTTCGTTCGACGCCTCGTTCGAGAAGACGAGCGGCGTCTCCTCGCCTGGAATCCGATGGACGAAGAGATCATTTATGAGGTCCGCGCGACCATCCATGCGCAGGGCGAAGAGCCGGTTCAGCACCTCACGCTCACAAGGCTCTCGGAAGGAGTACGCCAATGAGTACCGGAACTGCCCGAACCCCAAGGGCCATCCTCGACGACGTGTTTGGCCCCACAACGACACGGCAGATATGGTCAGCAGACTACCACAAGGCGATCCCGATCTCTTTCCAACTCGTGGATCTCACGGCAATCCTTCCAGCGGTCTTCTACATGTTCCGCTTCGGTCATCGGCGTGGTAAGGGACGCTTCCTCGACACCTTCGGTCAAGCCACTCCCAAACCCCAGGCTTCCAACCGCAGCGTGACCATCCGACAGGTGGCTGCACGCCTTGCCCAAGACCAACGAATCCGCGGCTTCGAAGATCCGGTGGGCCAGGTCATCTTGGGCGACCTGCTCCTTTGTTTTTGCCTTGAGAATCGCAGACGCGCTCCCGGGCACACCGAGCCCGTGCAACGCGTCGCACCGACCCACTACCTAGCGAGCTGGATCGATCTTCCTCAAAACATAGCACATCTTCGTTTCGTTCCCGAAATGATCGTAACCATGCTCACTGGTCAAGTCGGAGATACCGTCCAGCCAACCCCCGAGAACCACAAAACCTGGTTTCCCGTTGCCCGCGATGTCCATGAAAACCTCCTTCTGCATGCCTTTGCCGCCGGTGTCGAGTGTGCCAGTGAATTCGTCGCCGACGAGGCTGCCGACAAGTTCCGCGAAACTGCCACTGTCGGTCTCGACCAACTAATCATGATTCGTATCGCTCAGCAGCTTCAGGCCGCACCCGACAAGCTACGAGGGGGAAAAGGACAGTCCAGAATTCCGAACCAGCATCCTATCGCCAGTCGGGCCGGCCGGGAGTTCTCCGAAGACCTTCGCAAGTTTGTCCGCGAATTTGCCACCGTTGTTCCGCGTCACACATTCTTAGATCTTCTTGAGTCCTGTATTTCAGTCGGTTTGACCACGATCTTCGGTGCAGTGGTTAACACACTTTTCACGTGGGCCGAGACAGGCACGGTTCCTGAACAAATCGGCCAACAGCCTACTCCGCTGTTCGTGGACTGTTCGAACGGCGTCGACCGACGTCTTCGTAGTCTTGCCGAACAATCTCTCGACGACTTCCTCCGGCGGCTCTCGCGACTCGCCGTTATCCTTATGGCCTTGCGCCTCCTCGATCATGCGGCTCGGTATGACCCCTCCATTCGAAAGCGTGCCATCAAGACCCGCCCGACTGCTACACGATGGTTGAATCTTCTCGGCGAGATCCTACACAAGCGCGTGCCGGAGGCGGAGCTTATCCATAGGGCTTGCTCCAGAGATGCCGCTCAGCTCGCCGAAGCCCTCAGCGATGACTACGCTCAATGCGTGCACGTTCTAGAAAACACCTCCGCTGAACCGAATCCCGTTTGGCGACTCGCTGCAGGTCTCACATCACTTCAGGGTCACAAGTATACTCAGGGACAGTTCACTAAGTTTTTCGACTCCATTGCCATGGTCGACCGTCCTAATGGATTGGCGCGCAAGCGTAAAACAATTCGCCGAGGGGTGAACTTCGGTACACGGCGGTATCGCGAGGTTCGCTGTGTTGTGTTTACGGATTCAGTGCTAGAATACTTAGTACACCGGCATTTACTAGCGAGCGGGTCTGCAAGCGGCGTTCGGCTTCTGCCGCTCCGTGACTTTCTGAAGAGAATCCGCGAGCGCTACGGATTCTGTGTCGATGTACCGCCGCGGGGAATGAGTATTTCTAACGAACTCCTGCACGCGAATCGTGCCATCCTGGAACGACGGCTACGCGACTTGGGCTTGCTCACGGGTGTGAGTGACGCAGAGGCGATGAAACGGTTGCAACCGAGGTTCGAACCGGCCATGGAGGAACCCGATGGAGTGGACGAAGACACATACCGGCGTGCTCAAGCAAGCGCTTGAGCACGTCCTCGGGACTCCGCAGCAAGGGGCGCTGGCGTTCGT
>JALUUK010000787.1 GCA_027021395.1 Acidobacteriota bacterium | reverse complement strand
TTGATATTCCGGCAGTTCCAAGAATAGATCGAACGAAGGTCTGAGAGTTCGCGGATCTGCATTCCCGTCATGAAAATCATGGCAAAGACTAGGAGGGCTCGCACACCGAGACTTTGGGTGCCGTCGGACTTCGAAAGAAGCAGCGCGAGCTGGTGGATGCCTAGAGCGCAAAGCAGCAAGAGGAAAGGCAGTGCCGGGAGCATGTAGCGTTGCCAATAAAAGAACTGAGTGTATCCCTCGGGGAAGTGCCGGCTTGCTGCGGTGCCGGCGATCAGAATCCAGGGAATGGCGCCATAGGCGCGGAGCAGCGGCCGGTTGAGATTCATGCAGTAGACGGTTCCTAGAAGCAGGAACGGCAGACCGACGAACCAAAGGGAAAGAGGAAGGGAAAAGAGAAACTCTCCGGCGATGCGGGGAAAAGACTCGAGATCGCGAGGGGTGAATTTCGCATAGAACGTATTGGGAAGAAGATGCCCGCTCACTAAGTAGCAAGTTGCCGACCAGAGGAAAAGCGCCGCTGCGGAGGGGAGCGCAAAGGCCGCGGTTGTACGCAGCTTTCGGGCGTTTTTCGAGCTTCTGGGCAGAGCGATGGCAAGGGTCAAGACAGCGACCACCAACAGCATTTCAGGTCGCGCGAGAACGGAGATCGCGCCTGCCAAGCCGGCCGAAAAAGGCCGCTGATAGAGGAGCAGGAGCGCCGTCGCGAGACCGCAGCCTACGGTCAAGGCGATCTCCATCCCCGAAATTTCTGCGAAAGTCATCCAAGGCGAAAGAGCATGAAGCCCTGCGGCGAAGAGTGCGACGGCATGCCGAATTCCCATCCGGAGAAGCGTTTCGAACAATAGGATCGAAGCGAGAGCCCCCAAACCCACCCCCATCCACTTGACGACGAGTACGACCGAAAGGCTGAGTGCGCTCGCAATCCAGTGAGCCAAAGCGAGAAAGAGCATCCAAGCGGGGCTCGTGAATCCGGTTTCCCACGCGTCGTTGTATTTTGGAGCGAAGTCCGAGGCGACCGAGGACCCGTAGACGAGGTGGATCCACGCGTCGTCGAGAGGGAAGCCGGTCCGAGCGTCGTCCGGTCCGCCGTCGGTGGCGGCGAGAAACCACGAACCCAGCAAGAGGTGGGCCGCAATCAGCGCGACCCATGCCATGACTCGAAAACGGTTTTCGGGCGCGCCCTTGCCGGGCATGACCGATCTCACTCTTTCGCCTCCAGGGTGTGTCGCCTCGCCAGGGTATCCCATTCGCTTGCGGGCCGAAACGCCGCATCGTCACGGTTTTTCTCTCGACCGAGTCGGACGCGTTCGGTATTCGCGCGCGCCTCGGCGGCGAGTTGCTCGAGGCAGAGTAAACTGACCGGATGGATCTAAGGTCGGCATTGGAGAAACATTTCGGGTTTTCCGATTTCCGAGAGGGGCAGCGCGAGGTGGTCGAGGCTGTGCTCGGGGGGAGAGATGTCATTGCCGTCATGCCGACCGGAGCAGGTAAGTCACTTTGCTATCAACTACCTGCCATTCTTTCCCGGGGTCTTACATTGGTCGTTTCTCCGCTGATCGCGCTGATGAAGGACCAGGTCGATTCTCTCGTTCAGCGAGGAATCGCTGCATCTGCCCTACACTCGGCGATGAGTCGGGCCGAGCGCGGCGCGGTCATGGGACGCATCCGGGCGGGTGAGGTGAAGCTGCTCTATCTCGCCCCAGAGCGTTTGGCCGGCGGCGGTTTCGTTGACTTCTTGCTCGGTGGTCAAGTGGCGCGCTTGGTGGTCGATGAGGCGCACTGCATCAGTCAATGGGGCCACGACTTTCGTCCGGACTACCGGCGCCTGCGGCGTTTCCGCGAGCAGCTCGGAGTGCCGGTCGCTGCCTTTACGGCGACGGCCACGCCCGACGTCCAGAAAGATATCGCCGGTCAACTCGGCTCCTCAGATCCGCTCTTGCTGATCAAGGGTTTCGAGCGACCCAATCTCGTGCTCTCGCGAGTCCATGCGAGCGGCCGCGAACGAAAGGAGGCGGCATTTAGAAAGCTGCTGGCAGCGGCGGGAACGCCGGGGATCATCTACTGCGCAACCCGCCGATCCGTCGAGTCTTGGCGTGAACGGGCTGCGCAGGAAAGCCTGAGCGTCGCTTGCTATCACGGGGGGATGAACGATGAGGCGCGAAAGCTCGCTCAAGAACATTTTCTAGAGGGCCGAGTCGAGGTCATCGTCGCGACGAATGCCTTCGGGATGGGGATCGACAAACCTGATATCCGCTTCGTCATGCATGCGGAAGTTCCTGGAAGTCTAGAGGCCTACTACCAGGAGGCCGGGCGTGCGGGTCGTGACGGAAAGCGGTCCTTCTGCCAATTGCTGTTCGGTGCGGCGGATGTCAGAACTCAGGAGTTCTTTCTCGAGGGCTCGAACCCCGGTCCTCAGATCATTCGGCAGGTCTGGAACGTCTTGGCAAATACCGACATCGAAGGAGAGGTCGAGGAACTCGGCGGGCAGGATGCCGTGCGGAGAATGAAGTTCCTCACCGCGGAAAGACTATTGCGCCAAGCTGCGGACGGAACCGGCGTCCGGCCGGGTGTCGGTCCATTGCCGTTGGATATGGAAGCCGTAGAGTCCAAGGTCGAGCGCGATCGCCGCCGCCTCGACGATATCCTTCGTTTTGTCCATACCAGGGGTTGCCGACAACGCTTCATCTACGACTATTTCTCCGGGAAATCGGAGGGCGGGCAGGTTCAGGATTGTGGGGCGTGCGACAACTGTGCCGTCCCGGAAGGATGCGAGCGTCGCGATCTCAGCGAAGAAGAGTACCGCTTGGTGCGCATCGGCCTTTCTGCCGTGGCGAGGTTGTCCGGGCGCTTTGGTCTCGAGCGTATGACGCAGGTTCTCTCCGGCAGCAAAAGCAAGGAGATACTCAACCGCGGTCTGGATCGCATTCCGACCTACGGGAAAATGTCTTTTCTTTCGCGGAATACGATCAAGGAATTGATGCAGGCCTTGATCGATGCGAGGCTGGTCGAACTGCGCTCAATCGAAGGGGGTCGGCCGGGGATATTCGTTTTGGCACTTTCGGACGAAGGTGTAGCGGTGATGAAAGGCGATATTCGTCCGATGATTGCGCTCGGAGACATCATTCATGCCAAACAACCTAGCGAAAGATGTGAAGAAGAAAGAGGTCGAGAAGAAAGCCGAGCAGAGGCGACGACAGTCGGGGACGACGAGGCCCCGGACGTAGCGGAACTTTTCGAGCAACTCAGAGCCTGGCGCGCGAGGATCGCGGCGATCGGCAAGCGTCCGGCCTATACCGTTTTTCATGACAAGACGCTGATGGAAGTGGCTCGTCGAAAACCTCAGTCCGATGTCGAACTCTTGTCCATCAAAGGTATCGGGCCAGCCAAGGTCGAGCGCTTCGGTGCCGATCTGACCCGAATCGTTCGCCGGAGTTCCTGAGATTTCATATTCATTCGCCTCCGGAAAAGAGTGCTTGCCGGCCTTGATCCGCCCCGGTATACGTTACGGGCCGTGCGGCCGTCCCGGCTTCGGCTGGGCTTTCTGCGATAAGGTGATACGAGATCCTCCCCGAAAACCTAGATTGAAGACAGTGATTCGGCGAAACGAAGCATGATTACGAGAAGACAGTTCATTCGGCGCAGCGCCGTAATCGGTACCGCTGCGTGGCTAGGGCGGGAGGCCGGCCTAGTTACGGAAGTCATGGCGGCGGAGAACGACAGAGGTCTCCCGCGGGTCGTCCACGGGCGTCACGGCCGCGCCGTTCTTTGGTCGGAAGTCTCGGGGTTGTATCGAGATTGGGTCGATCAGGACGCCGTTTCGTCCATCCTGAACGCATCCGTTCGTCGATTAAAGGGCGGAACGCTTGACGAAGCATGGCGATCTGTGTTTCCGCTGGCCAATCCGGAATCCCGGATTCTTGCCATCAAGGTTTCGTGCAACAACTCCAACGACAGCGTCAACGGAGCCGGCAATGAAATCGATGCCGTTCCCGAACCGGCGATTGCCGTCGTTGAAGGATTCATTCGCGCCGGCGGTCTCGAGCAAAACGTTCACATTTATGACGGCAGCGACGAATACCCGATTCGCTACATCGCCTCATGGTTTCGGGAGAAAGTCGTCGCTCGTTTCCCGCAAGTCATGTTTCACGACGATGCTTTTTCGAACGGCGGCTATCCGGCCGGACCGTACCATCCGTCGACCCATGTGACGTGGAGTGCAGGATACGAATCTCCACCGCCGGAAATGAGTATCTACCAACTCGTCCTCGACGCCGACTACTTGGTCAATATTCCGATCGTCAAGCCTCATGGCTTCGCCAACGTCTCGCTCGGTTTCAAGAATCACTTCGGATCAGTCAATCGCTGCGCACGCTTGCATCCCTACCTGCAGGAGGATGTTCCGCAGGCTTCCGTGCTTGCCGACATCATGGCTAGCCCTCGCGATCCGACCAACCCCAATGTACGCTCCATCGCAGAGAAGACAGTGTTGACCGTGGCCGATATGCTCTATGCTAGCGCTTGCACGCACTTCAATACGATACCGGATCCATGGATTACATTCGGCGGTGAATGGCCCGCGGCTCTTGTCGTATCCGATGACCCAGTGGCGCTAGACTCGGTGTTGATCGATCTGATCGAGGCGGAGCCGAGGCACGGAAGCGGCGATTGCGCGCAAATCAAGTCGTACGTCCGAACCTATCTGCAGCATGCGGAGGGTCTCGGTCTCGGAGCGCATGATCAAGTCGACCTGCCCGTTGGTGAGCTTCATGATCCTTCACGCATGAACTATCAGAAGATCGACTATCACTACCTAGAACTCTTCCGAGGCGGCGCGGAACTCATGTTGTCGCGCAATCTCGACGGTTCCATTCAGCTGTCATGGGATCACTATTTCGACGGGAGCTTTGAAGTCTATCGGGCGGGCAACGCCGACTTCTCCGATCAGTCTTTGTTGGCTGTGACATCCGAGAAGACCTATACGGACAGAAGTGCCCCCGATCGTGCCTATTATCGAGTCGTATACAGCGGATAGAGAGGTATGACATCCGCTGGATGCACCTCTGCAGCGACCTCGTCCGGTCGTTGTTGAGGTACCATCTTTGCCATGAAGAGCAAAGACTCCTCGAACCTTCCTCTTCGACGAAGGATCCTCGTCCGCGTGATCACCGTGACGCTGGCCGCGATCGTGCTGATCGAAGTCCTGATTCTCGTACCGGCCACGCTACGGGAACGGGATCGCCTCGATCGCATCTTTGCTGGGCGGGCAGCGGAGTCGGCATGGTCGTTTCTCCCGAAAATTCGACCCGCAATGCAAGGGGAAGACTCGCTCACGACGGCCGGTCTCGACGATATGCAGGCGTCGGTTGCACCTTATTCCATCGTGATCTGGGATCAAGAGGGGGAGGTACTCTTCGCACCTAGAGCAGTACCGGGTGAAGTGGAAAGTCTCGATCCTGCCGAGTGGAAACTTGGCGAAGTTCGACGATTCGGAGGCAAGAAGATCCGTGCGACGATCCTTCCGCTCCAAGAAGCGGACGAGAAAGCCATCGGCTATCTGGGAATCATCGATCCAAAGGAGGGTATGTCGCCGGAATTACTCCATTTCGTTTTGCGCGTACTCGGGCTCGTACTGATTATCTGTCTCGGTACCGCATGCGCAGTGCTGG
>JALUUK010000786.1 GCA_027021395.1 Acidobacteriota bacterium | reverse complement strand
GCGGTTCCGCAGATGCCCTCGCGAGCCAATCGATCGAAGGTCGGGGTGTGCGCAGTCTGTAGCGGAGTTCGGCCGCCGAGCGCTCGATGCGGGTGGTCGGCGAGTCCATCGATGAAAACGAGTAGCGTCGGAACTTCCGCCGGCTCGGGGTCATCCGTCAGGAAGGTGGCGAGCGGGATCTTTTGCCTCAGATCATCGGCGATGGAGCGGACTGCTTCGAGCACGGGGGTGTCGTCGCTGCCCGTATCGAGAACGGTGCAGTGGTGCTTTTCCGCCGAGTGCAGCAGGAAATCGTGCGTCGCCCGGATCGCGGAGAAGTTTTCGAGGTAGCGGTCCGCGCGGCGGCCACCAATGCGCTCCCGCATGACGAAGCGCTTGCGATGAGTCTCGAAATCGGGAGTGCCGAGGATCAGCGGAACCTGGTAGACGGCGCCCTCGAGGTCTTTGAAGGGCACCAAGGGGGGGATCAGATGCACGCCCTCGACCAAGATGCTCATGTTTTCCGCGATGGCCCGCTCCACGACTGCACGGACGCCGACGATGACGCGTGATGCTTGCGCGCGGAAGGCTTCGAGGATTCTTTCGTGGTCGTGGGTCTCGTCATCTCCAAGGCCCTCGTCGACGAAGTCATAGTCGCCGGGCTCGGGATGAGGGGCGTAGCTCGAGCCATGGATCGCCGGCATCATCTGGGGAGAGAAGAACATGCGCATGACTTGGCGAATCGTGTCCGTCGCATTGATTCGATAGATCCTCAGCAGCGGTGCGAGTTCGAGCGAAAGGGTGGACTTTCCCGTTCCCGCGGCGCCACCGACATAGATGACCAGGGGCCGGGGTAGGCGGTTGATATTGCGTACGAGTTGGTAGCGGACGGCGGTTTCGTGCCCCTCGAGTGACTCGAGGAGGCTGGTCGTTCGGTGGACGATCTCCTCGCGGGCGATTTCGCGCACGCTTTCCTTGGTGAGTTGGTTGTCGAGTTCGGCGACCAATTTGTAAGCGCGGTCGAAGTCCACACCCGCGGCATAGATGCTGCGCGCAAGAATGCCTCGGGAAAAGGGGAGCCGCTCGCCCTGGTAGGCGACCACTCTGTGCCGAGCATAGGCGCTGCCATCGCGCCCCTCGGAAGAGATCTCGGTACCATGCTTTCGCGCGGCTTCTTCCCGAATCAGGCGGCCGAGTTCTTCGGTGGTGATCTCTTCCCGGTCCGAAATCTTGTTCCTGATCTCTCGCGCAAGAGCATAGGCGTCATCGAAGCGCATCCCACGTTGCATCAGGTCGTGGGTGACGATCCCACGAAGAAAACGGTTTCTGTAGCCGAGCGGGCAGACGACGACCGGTGCTCGCCCCGTGCCGCCGGGCGGGTCGTGACGTTCGGAACGCTGCCCCGAGTTGTTTTTCTTGGTCACTGCCGCATCACATCCACGTCTCGCGTTCGTCGATCAGGCGCTGTTGAGCGTCGACGGTTTCCGTGTCGTCTTCGCACGTCTTGCGCACGTAGCTTCCGTCGCTCAGAAGGATCCTCGCATGAACGTTGTCTCGCAAGTAGAGGTGGAGAATTCTATCGCGAACGGCGGCGAGAATCTCGGGTTCTTCGATGGGGAAGAGACATTCGACGCGCCGAACGAGGTTGCGCGGCATCAGGTCGGCGCTGCCCATCAGCAATTCCTCGTCGCCCCCGTTGTAGAAATAGAAGGCCCGCGAGTGTTCGAGAAAACGGCCGACGATCGAAGTGACGGTGATATTCTCGCTGATGCCCTCGATGCCCGGGCGCAGACAGCATATGCCCCGAACGATCAAGTCAATCGTGACTCCGGCTTGCGATGCGCGGTAGAGCGCGCGGATGCACTCCCCGTCGACCAACGAGTTCATCTTGAAGATGATTCGTCCGTCTCGAGAAATCTCATGCTTTGCGATCTCCCGTTCGATGCGTTCGATGATGCCCTCTCGCATGCCGTGTGGGGCGACGAGAATGCGCTCGTAGGAGGCCTTGCGAGAGTAGCCGGTCAGGGCATTGAAGAGATCCGAGACATCCGAAGCGATTTCGGGATTCTTGGTGAAATATCCGAAATCCGTGTAGAGGCGGGCGGTCTCGGGGTTGTAGTTGCCGCTGCCGAGGTGAATGAAGCGAGAGATGCCCTTCTTCTTGCGCCTGACCACCATCGTCATCTTCGTATGGGTCTTGAGCCCGAAGACTCCGTAGACCACATGAACGCCGGCTTCCTCTAGCGATCGCGCCCAGACGATGTTATTGGCTTCATCGAATCGCGCCTTGAGTTCGACCAGCACAGCCACTTGCTTGCCGTTTTCCCGCGCAGCCATCAGGGCTTCGACGATGGGGGAGTTCTGGCCCACGCGATAGAGGGTTTGTTTGATGGCCAGCACGTCCGGGTCGGTTGCGGCCTGCTGAAGGAAGTCGACGACCGGTCCGAAGCTGTGAAACGGGTGATGAAGCAAGTGGTTCTTCGAGTCCAGCGCGTTGAATATGCTCTCGTCGGTGTTGAATGCGGGGGGAACAAACGGGACGAAAGGAGGGTCCTTGAGTTCCGGGCGATCGACTTTGGTCAATTCCATCAGCCCGGAGATACCTAGCGGTCCTTCGACCGAGTAGACCTGATAGGGCGCTAGGCCGAGATTGCGCTTGAGAATATCGCGAATGCTCTTCGGTGTAGAGGCCGAGATCTCTAGACGGATGGCCGAGCCGAAGTAGCGTCGGTCGACGACTTCTTTCATTTCCGACAAGAGATCGGAGGCCTCGTCTTCCTCGATCTCGAAATCTGCGTCGCGCGTCACGCGAAAAGGATAGGATTCCTTGATGGTAAGGCCCGGGAAGAGGAGGTCGAGATTGGAGGCCACGACCTCTTCGAGCAGAACGAAGGTCGGGTTCTTGTCTGCGAGTCCTAGCTTTTGGTATGAGTGCTTCGCATCGGAAGCCTTTTCTTCGCGAACGCGGACGAGTCGCGAGAACATATGCGGTACCTTGACGCGGGCGAAACGCTGTCCATGAACGGGGTCTTCGACGATGACCGCAAGATTGAGACTGAGGTTCGAAACATGCGGGAAAGGGTGGCTAGGATCGAAGGCCAACGGCGTCAAAGCCGGAAAAATCTCTTTCTTGAAGAACTTGCGAAGGGTTTTCTTCTGTTTCGCACCGAGTTCATCGAACGAGAGGACGTTGACGCCGTGATCCCGTAGCTTCGGCCGAAGGTCCTCGCTCCAGCAGGACGAGACGGTTTCGAGCATCGGCAGCAATCGTTCGCGAATGCCGGCGAGTTGCGCCGATGGGCTCATCCCATCGGGCGGGCTTTCCAAAACGCCGCGTTCGAGTTGGTGACGGAGCCCGGAAACACGAATCATGAAGAATTCGTCGAGATTGCTGCCGAAGATCGAGAGGAATTTCACGCGCTCGAGCAGAGGATGCTTGATATCGAGAGCCTCCTCCAAGACGCGTCGATTGAAGTCCAGCCAACTCAGCTCGCGGTTGATATAGAGGGATCGATGGTGAAGATCCCGCGGGAAGGGGGCGATCTTTGGTTTTTCGGGTGCAGCGGAGCTTTGAACCCGGTCATTGTCTGGATCGTGCGCCTTTTCGCTCATGCCCGTCTCTCAGAAGGAGGATGAAGAGTACCGAGGCAAAGGTATCTCCAAATTTCCCGCGGAACCAGCAGCCGCCCTTCCGAAGTCGAGGCTGTTTTTCGTTTTCTTTCGAGGGCTCCGGGAAGCGAGCCTAGCGAAGCACTTTTCGGAGACGGAGGGCTAGGCGCTTGGCCGCGGCGGGCGAAGGCGTGGCGACGAAGATCGTATCGTCGCCTGCGAGCGTGCCGACGACATCGCTCCAGGCGAGCCCGTCGAGCGCGAGAGCGACGCCGTTGGCCTCACCCGGAGGGGTGAGCAGGACGACCGTGGCGTGCGCGCTTCTGACTTCGAGAAGGTGCTCGCGAATGCGGTTTTCGCGGGGATCTCCCGCTCGCTGAGGGCCGCTTTTCGGACGCGCGTAGGCTCCGTCGATCTTGACAAGGCCGAGCGATGCGATGTCTCGAGAGACCGAAGCTTGACTGGCATCCACACCGCGCTCGATGAGGGCCGCGACGAGTTGTTCTTGGGTGGTGATCGTTCGAGTTTTGATGATCGAGAGCAGAATGCGGCGCCGCTGGGAGGTGTTGTGACTCACGTCGAACCCTCCGCAAGCCGTTTTATTGCCGCGTCGAAGGTTGCGCGCAGGGTTTCGAGCCGGGCGTAGCGTTTGTCGATGTCTCGCTGAAGAACGGCTAGCCCCGGGGCACCGGCTCCCCCCTCGTGAGTGCGTGTCGCAAGGATCTCTTCAGCGGAAAAGTCGAAGCGCGCTCGGCCGTCTCGAATCTCCTCGGATACCTCGGTATAGGCGGCGCGAAAGGGCGTGCCTGCGCGAACTCGGCGAAAAACCTCATCGGTGGCCAAGAGTTCGTCACATACCTTTTCCTCGCACGTCGCTTCTCGAAACTCGAGTTGAGGTATGGCGAGGTGCATCATCTCGAGCATCTCGTAGGTCGTGTCGAGACCCTTCATCAGCGGTTCCTTGATCAGTTGGAGATCGCGGTGGTATCCGCTCGGCAGGCCACCGGAAACTCCCATGGCTTGCATCACGAGCCCGTCCATCACTCCGGCGCGTCCGCGTGTCAGCTCGAAGATATCCGGATTGCGCTTATGCGGCATGATGCTCGAACCCGTCGCGAGTTCTGCGGGAAGATCGATCAAGGCGAATTCTTCCGAAGAGAACAAGATGACATCCCACGAGAGTTTGCCGAGATCGTGCGCAATGGTCCAAAGAGATTGCAGCACGACGGTCTCGATCTTTCCGCGCGAAGACTGAACCGACGTCACGGCGTGCTGGATTCCGGAAAAGCCCAGCTCTTCGGCCACCTTGCTTCGTGGTAGTGCGAGCGGAGCGCCGTATCCGGCGGCCGATCCCAGCGGTGAGCGATCGACTAGCGCGAGCGCCGCGTCGAGAGTCTGCAGATCGTCGAGCAGCCCCTCGGCAAAGCCTGCGGCCCAAAGTGCAACGCTCGAGGGCATCGCACGCCGCTGATGAGTGAATCCCGGCAAGAGAGTCTTCTCATAGCGCTCGCCGAGGCGCAGCAATTCACCGGCGAGACCCAAGGTGCGGTCTTCAACCGCGAAGAGGCGATCCTTGACGTACAAACGAAGATCGACCACGACTTGATCATTGCGGGATCGGCCGGTGTGGACCTTTCGTCCCAGATCGCCGACTTCGGAAATCAGACGCTTTTCGACCGCGGAATGCACGTCCTCATCGCCGGGACCGACGATGAAGTCTCCGCGGGCGGCAGCGGTCAGAGCTCGACGCAGAGCGTCTTGAAGCCGAAGGCTTTCGTCCTCGTCGAGAATCTCGATCGATTCCAGTCCTCTGACGTGCGCAATGGATCCCAAGATATCCCAGCTCAGCAGGCGCCCGTCGAGCGCGCGGTCGTCCCCGGCGGTGTAGCGGTCGATCCTCTGGTCGAGCGGCTGTTTTCCGCCCCATAGCGTTCCCGATACACCAGCTTTGGGCTTTTTCATGCGAGGTACTCCATGGCCGTCGAGGTCAGCAGGGCCGCGGCACGTTCGACTTCGGCGATGGCGATCGTTTCGTCGGGCCTATGGCTTTGACGAGAATCTCCCGGTCCGAACTTGATCGCGTCGAGGTCTCGGAGCCAGACCCAGTCCGACGCCGTGGGCGATGCGAAAACGATACTATCGGATGCGACGCGCATCAGCGACGCCAGCAACTTCGAGTCGCGGGGGGTTTCCGCCGGCTGGTATCGGTCGGAGAGGATTTCGACGCTTGCTTGAGAAAAATGAGAGCGAAGAGTCGAGGCGATCTCTTCATGGGTGTAGGCGGGAGTCGTGCGGATGTCGAGAATCATTTCGCAGGTCGGCGGGGTCATGTTGCGGGCGACTCCGGCTTCGATGCGCGTCGGCGTTACGGAGGTGCGTCCGAGGCTGGGATGTTCTCTTGGGAAGAGGTGAGCCCGGAGGCCGTCGATTTCCCGCGCGGCGACGCGGATGGCATTGGTGTCGGCAGCGCCGCCTTCGGTCCAGCCGGCGTGAAGCTGTCGGCCACGCCATGTGATGCGTACGACCATCAGGCCGCGCTGAGCGGTGCACGGTTGGAGGGAGGTGGGCTCGCCGATGACGGCGGCATCGGGGGGGTGAGGCAGCCGTGCGCGCGCCGCGGGCATGGTCGTATCGCGCGTTTCTTCGCAGTAGGTGGCGAGCACGATCAAGCGGCCGGCTTGGGGTCCGCCGAGGTGTTTTACCCTCGCTGCAGCCGTGCTCATCGCAGCGATGGACGACTTGGCATCGACGGCTCCGCGTGCGGTCAGCTTGCCCTCGATCGGCTTCGTCGCGAAAGGATCTCGTGTCCACCCTTCGCCGACGGGCACGGTGTCGAGATGCGAGGCGAAAAGCAGAGTGGGGCCGTCTGTCGAGCCTTCGACCACGACGTGGACGCCGGTCTCGTCTTTGGTGCATCGAAGTCCGTGCTCGCGGTACCACCTAGCGAGCAAGTCGGCCGCCGCATCCTCGTCTCCCGAGAGGCTCGGCGTTCGCACGAGGTCGAGCAGGAGAGGGATGGGGTCGATGGTCGGTGCGCCCTTCAAGAGAGTTCCTCTTGCCGATAGCTGTCGGCTTCCTTGCGTCCGACGATCATCGTCCCGGCTCCCGCCCCGGTGAAGAGTTCGATCAGTAGCGAGTCTTCCGTGCGTCCGTCGATGATATGCGTTCGTCTCACCCCGTTGCGGACGGCCCGCAGGCAGGCTTCGACCTTCGGGCGCATGCCGGAACCGACGGCGCCCGATTCGAGCAGTTTGATCAAATCGTCGGGCTCGGCAAAAGTGACGAGAGACTGCTCGTCCTTGGAGTCGCGAAGCAGTCCGGGACTGTTCGTCAGGAAGATCAGCTTCGTCGCATCGAGAGCGGTTGCCAGAGCTTCGGCCATCGTATCGGCATTCACGTTGAGCGCGGCTCCACGCTCGTCGGCAGCGAGCGAGGCGATGACGGGGACCTGTCGTGCGTTCATCAGCAGATCGAGCACGTCGATCTTCACATCCTCGATGTCGCCCACCTCGCCGAAGTCCACCATACGAAGATTTCCATCATCGTCGCGGACCTCGACCGGCGGTCGCTTCGTCGCCGTGACGAGAAAACCATCGATACCGGAAAGTCCAAGCGCGCAGACGCGCCGTGCTCGAAGCGCGGAGAGCAGGTCGACGTTCAACTTGCCGGCATAGACCATCTTTGCGACCTCGAGCACCTCGGGACTGGTGACGCGACGGCCGGCCACCAACTCGCTTTTTAGATCGAGACGCCGGCTCAAGCGAGTCGCCTGCGGGCCGCCGCCGTGGACGAGAACGATCTTGATCGAGAGCGAGTCGAGCAGGGCGATCTGCTCGGCGAGTCCATCCATGATTTCCGGTCGGTCGAGAATCTCGCCCCCGACCTTGATCACGAAGGTTTGACCGCGATAGGCTTGCGTGTAGTCGAGCGCGCCCTTGAGCGCTTGAATCATCTCCGACATCGTTTCACTTCCCTTCGAGCATCGAAACGAGCAGCGCGCGCTGGGCGTGCAGCCTGTTTTCGGCTTGATCGATCACGACGGAGTGTGGGCCGTCAAGAACGGCATCGCCGGCCACGACGTTGCGACGAACGGGAAGGCAGTGCATGAAAATTCCCTTGCCGTCGCGTGTTTCTTGCATCAACGGCAAGTCGACACACCAATGGCGATGTTTGTTGCGCAGCGAGGATTCAGCCGGCTCGTCGCCGAAATGCTGCAACGACCCCCAACTCTTGGCGTAGATCACATCGGCGCCTTCTGCCGCGCGGTGCAAGTCATGCATCACGCGGACCCGGCCTCCACGCACGCTGCCGAGCGATCGGATCGTCTCCATGTCTTCGTCGTCGAGTTCGAAACCAGGAGGGTGAGCGATCCGAACCTCCATGCCCAGGCGCGCGGCGGCCAAAGCGGCGCTCGTTGGAACCGCTACGGGCAGGGCCTTGGGATGCCAAGCCCAGGCCAGCGTAAAAACCCTTTTTTCGCCGATCTCCAAGCGCTCGCGCAAGGTGAGCGCATCGGCGAGTTCCTGGCAGGGGTGTCGCCGGGCACCTTCGAGATTGATCACCGGAACTTCTGAGTATTCGGCGAAGGAGCGAAGGATCTCGTCACGCCGGGCTTCTTTCCACGTGTTCGCGCTAGGAAAGGCTCGAACTCCGAGTGCGTCGACATAGCGACCGAGCACGGCGGCCGCTTCCGCGACATGTTCTGCGCGGTCTGCATCCATCACCACTCCCCGGCGAGTTTCGAAGGACCAGACGCCCTTCCCCGGCTCAAGCAGAATCGAGTGACCGCCGTGGCGCAGCATGGCGACTTCCATGGAGGCGCGGGTGCGCAGTGAGGGGTTGAAAAAGACGAGGCCGAGCACGCGATCGGCTAGCGCCCGTGCTGCGACCTCTTCACCGCGTTTGAGCCGGAGTGCGCGATCGAGCAAAGCATCGATCTCCGTCAAAGGGTAATTTTCAACGGCGAGGAAGTTTCCGTTCATTCCGAGAGGCTCCATGTCGGCTGTTCGGACGCGGCCGAGCGCAAGACATCGACGAAGTCGCGCGCGACCGCGATCGGCAGATTCAAGGGCGGCAAGAGCCGCAGCGTGTGAGGATCGAGGCAAGTGCCGGTGAGATAGTTTCGCCGAAACAGCTCTTCTTGCAGCAAGGCCGCGCGACCTGTGATCTCGATGCCGAGCAGCGCCCCGCGGCCATGCACTTGCTTTACGAAGGGAAGCGAGGCCACGCCCTCGCGAATGCACCGCTCGATCTGCTCGACGTTTGCGAAGAGTTCTTTGTCGAGCAACGAGACGGTGGCGTAAGCGGCGGCGCAGGGGATGGGACCACCGCCGAAGGTCGAACCGAGATCTCCCGGCGAGAGAGCATCGGCGATCTCGTCATTCATCAATACGGCCGCAATCGGCAGTCCCGAGCCGAGCCCCTTGGCCAGCGTCAGTAGATCCGGTACGACGCCGACGGCCTCGGCGCAGGTGAAAGCGCCACAGCGACCGCATCCGGACTGCACCTCGTCGAAGATCAAGAGTGCGCCGTGGCGGCTGCAGAGCCGTCGCACTTCTTCTAGAAACGGTTGCGAAAGCGCGCGCGCGCCGGCGAGTCCCTGCACCGGCTCGAGAATGACCGCCGCGACTTCGTCATCGACGTAACGAGGCAAGGAATCGACGTCGTCGAAGGGGCAGATGCGGGTCAGCTCGAGCATTTCGCTGCCCGCTCCACCGCATTCGGCCAGCTCGCGATAGCGCGGGATCCCGGAAGCCGCGAGCGCGGCGAGGGACCGACCGTGAAACCCGCCTTCGAGGCAGACGATTCGCCGCCGTCCCGTCAGTCGGCGGGCGAGCGCAAGCGCCTGTTCATTGGCTTCCGTACCGGAGTTGACGAGGAAGACCCTGCGGCAGCCGGGGGCGGCCGATTGGGTCAGTTTGCCGATGAAGCGATCTCTTGCTGCGATCGGCAAGGCATTCGAATAGAAGAGCAGCTTCCGGCTTTCTTCTTGGATTGCGGCGACGACCGTTTCCGGATTGTGACCGAGCAAGGCGACCGCATGGCCGCCATAGAGGTCGATGAACTCGCGTCCATCTTCGTCACGGAGAAGGTGACGGTTTCCCGAGACGGGAAAAAAGGGCAGGCGGGAATAAACCGGCGCCTCCGCGGCGTGCCGCATGTTTCGGTTCATGGATGGATTCCCGGAAAGCGCAGCCCTGCCGTCGGATCGCAGCGAAGCGCCAAGTTCATCGCTTGGATCGCTTGGCCCGCGGCGCCCTTGATCATGTTGTCGATGGCCACGGTCACGATCATCTCGCGACCGTCGCCGCGCGTGACGGCGTGAATATGCGCGTAGTTCGTGCCGCAGACATGAGCCACGTGGGGTGCATCGGCAGTGACTTTGACGAAAGGAGTTGCGGCATAGGCTTCGCGATAGAAAGCGAGGGGAGAGGGGAAAGGTCGGCCTCCGACGAGGTGCACCGTCGCCGATATGCCGCGGACCATCGGTGCGGAATGCGTGAGCAAGCGCGAGGAGATCGCAGTGGATCCCGTCCAGCACCGAAGTCTGTCTTGGATCTCAGCCTCGTGGCGATGGGCGGCGAGCGCGTAGGCGTGAAAGTCCTGCGCGCGAGTGGGGTGGTGGGTATTGCTCTTCGGCGTCGCTCCCGAGCCGGAAGAACCGGTCGCGGCGAAGCAGACCGAGGTCTCCGGGAGCAAGCCCGCGGAGGCGAGCGGCCAAAGCGCGAGCAAGTGAGCCGTCGCGAAACAGCCGGGTGAGGCCAACGCTCGACAGCCGGCGAGGTTCTCGCGCTCGACGTCGGCCAAGGCGTATCGAAAATGCGGGATCAGATCCGGTGCGAGATGCCGGCCGTAGTGCGTGTCGTAGAGTGCCGCGTCCTGAACGCGAAAATCCGCGGAAAGATCGACGATCAGTCGAGGGTCTTGCTCCAGCAAGCGGCTCATCAGGTTCTGCGATTCACCGTGCGGCAGGGCCAGAAAGATCACGTCCGCCGAAGCCGTTGCTTGCTCGATATCCGGTGTTTCAAAGAGGCGATCTGCCAGATGCAACATCGTCGGATGAGCGGCGGACCAAGGCTGATCCGCATGGCTCTCGGAAAAGGCGCGCAGAGAAGCGACATGAGGGTGGGAAACCAGCAGCCGGAGAACTTCACCGCCGACGTATCCCGCCGCCCCAAGCACCGAGACGGAGAGATTCGGGCCGACGTCGCCGGGTGCGTCTGACTTTCCTGCTTGCGAAGCCGTCTCATGCATCGTCACGAAGCACCTCTTCGATTCTCGCCGCAAGACGTTCGGGGAAACGCCGGGCGTTGATGGCGGGAAGATCGAGGTGGCTTTCGATGAACGAGCAGCCCACCTCGTTGTCGGTCACCGGTCCGGTGATCAGCGTAGGGCGCAGCGCGAAACGTTGCTCGAGAAGATGGACCGCGCCCCAAGCTCCGACTTGGTCGGGCGCGCAAACGACCAGTGCTTCGGCCAGATCCATCACTTCAGGATTCGCCAGAAGGGTTGCTACGCCGTATTCGCCGAGAATTCCGTCGCCGAGTTCAGCGACGATCACATCCGGCTTGACCTTTTCGCCGAGAAAATTGATCACTCCGCGAGCGGCGGGTAGTACGTCCGAATCATGCGTGGATACGATGCCGGCGTCGGTGAAGGTGCGAGCGTCGATCGCTCCGGCGTCGATCATGGAGAGGGCGTCTCGGCGAAGCGAAACGCCGGTGAGTTTCATTCCAGCGACGCGCCGGCCGGCCCGTCTCAGGCCGCGCACGATCTCGCTTGCGGCCACGGTCTTGCCCGAATTCATCGACGTGCCGGCGACGAAGACGATGGGAATGTGCGAGTGGATCGTTTTGGCGGGCGAAACCGCACCGGAACGCACATGGGCAGGTGCACCGATGCGATCCCCGACGCGAGGAAAGGAGAGCACCGCGCCGAGCACTTCCGCATCGAAAGGCGGTCCGATTTCGGGATTGGCGGAGGTGCATCGCCCGAGAACACCGCCGAGATTGAGCAGGTGAATCGTGTCGCCGGGAGCGATCGTCTCGGGAATGGTTCCGGCGTATCCACGAAGTGCCCGCCGCGTTCCCAAGGTTCCGGCGATGACGTCTCCGCGATGCAAGCGGATCAATCGCCCCGAGCAGTTCTCGAGATGGTGGTAGGTCGTCTTGTCGTTGAGCAAGCGGACCGCGAGCACATAGCCTTCGCGCGCGACGATCTCCGGACCGATGACGACGTCGTGCTCGAGTCGCGCATTGAAGGTGGAGGAGGCGATGCGGTCGAGGCGGATCTTGCGGGTCGCATTCATCAGCGGCCGCCGCGTCCACCCGCGAGTAGAGCGGGAACGGCGGAAAGCTTCGCAAATGCGCGAGCCTCTCGCCCATCCCACAAAGCATGGGTCTCGCCGTAGCGAGCGGCTTCGGTGTCCATCAGGCTTCGATCGCTCGAGACTCCGGTTACGAGAAATCGGCCGCGTTCGAGCCGTATGCGCGTCTTGCCCTGCACATGTTCTTGCGAGGAGAGGATCATCGCTTCGATATCGCCCATCAGCGGATCGAAGGATTGCCCCGCGTGCAATCGATCGCCGAAGACGCGTGCGAGGTGGTCTTTCCAAAAAGACTGCGAGTGGGTGAGCGTGATCTTTTCCAACTCGCGGTGCGCGTGAATCAGAACGAGCGCGGGGCCCGCCTCGAATCCGATGCGTCCTTTGATACCGAGCACCGTTTCGCCGACGTGAATGCCGCGGCCGATGCCTCGCGGCCGGGTCAGGCCGGCGATCTCTTCGACCAGTGCGGGCCCCGAGAGGGAGCGGCGGCCGAGAGAAACCGGCAATCCCTCGCGCCAGCCGATCTCGATGTCCAGGGGATCGTCTTCATCGGGTGCGTCGCCTGAATCGATTCCTTCGTTCCACGCATCCTCAGGAGGAGCCTGCCAGGAATCGTGGGTCCACTCGCCGCCGAGCGTCGTGCCCCAAAGCCCGGCGTTGATCGAATAGCGAGACGATCCCTCGGGAACGGGCAGGGCGCGCTCCTTCAGATAGGCGATGGCGGCTTCACGGCTAAGGCCCTGATCTCGAATCGGAGTCAAGATCCGGCCACCGGGAAGCAGGGTGCGCAAGGCGACATCGAAGCGCACTTGGTCGTTTCCGGCTCCGGTCGAGCCGTGGGCCACGGCCCAAGCGCCCATTTCTCTCGCGATGCGCGCGATTTCCACGGCCTGCTGCGTGCGTTCGGCGGCGACCGAAAGGGGATAGACCTCTCCGCGTAGGATGTTTCCGCGGATCAGGGTGGCAATGAAGGCGTCGTAGACTTCCTGCCGCGCATCGACTTCCCGGTGTTGCCACGCGCCGACGGCATGGGCTTGCGCGGCGATGCCTTCGCGCGCCCGCGCATCCGCGCCGCCGGTATCGACGAATACGGTCAGCACCCGCGCCTGGTGGGCTTCCGCCAGATAGGGCACGCAATACGACGTATCCAGTCCGCCCGAAAAAGCCAGTACGATCGTCTTCTCTCCGCTCATGACGGCTCCATCCGCTAGAGGAGCGAATACTAAAGAATATTGAATAAATATGCAAATGCGATCTTGCGGCGAAGGGCGACGCTCTGCCTCTGACGCTCCACCCTCGTCGGGCTAGGCGGTGGAGTGCACGACGCTTGCCTTCGGCCATGGCTGCGTGGCTCGGAGAAAGGCGCTCACGCCAAGCCGCCAAGTCGGACCGAGTGACGGAAGGCGGGGCGACTCGGGCAAGGAAGCGCGCTAGGGCGTCTTGGGCACATTTTTTCGATACGATCTTCTGATGCGGCATGGCGCCCCAAAAATGCGTCATCTGCCAGAGCGAACAAGGTCGGTCGAAAATGCCATTCGAAGTCGTTCGGAAGATCGGGGATCTCCCGAATGTCGGTTCTTGGGGTGCGCGCAGCCTTCCCGACTTTCGAGAGAAAATGCGCGGGAGAGGGGACATGCCGAAGACTTGGCTGTATTAATTGGAAGTGATGAAACGCCGACGCTTCATGACGGCATGTGGCCGGACTTTCTCTGCTGCGATGCTCGCATCTTGGCTTCCTTCCGGGGCGGAATGGGCCGTGGCTGCGGAACTCGAGGCGGATGAGCGCCCGGTAATGGACGTACTGCTTCCGTTGCTCTCCTTCGAAGAGCCGAAGGCGGCCGTGACCACGACGGCGGGACATCTCGTGCGCTTCCAAACGCCGGAGCGTGCGTTGACTCTCCTCTTCCATGCCATCCCACGGCGAATCCAAGTCGATGCACGCCTCGAAAAGACGACTTGGCGCTATGTCAACCAGCCGCCCGCCGGGACCGTCTCCGAAAAGACCATCGGCGAATCGGATGTGTTGCTCGGTTCTTATGCGAACTCCGTTTCCCCCACCATCCATCAACGCGCAGCGATCATCGACGATGCCGACGCGCAGCAGCGGCGCTGGTTCGAAGCCCATGAATTGCACTTTCGGCGCATCGTGATTGCGCTGAGGCGGAAACTCGTCAAAGGCTGGACGATCGATTCGCGCGATATCGTGCATCGCGTGGGTCTTCTGCGCGGAGAGTACGAGGAAGAATCGCATTTGGAAGTCATTCCCGGCGAGTCCTATCGGATTCGGATCGCCGGCGGCAGCGAGATGACGCAAGGCGACGTGATGGATCTGCGCTACGACCTTGCCGGCGATCGCTACACGTTGAACATGCGTTTCACGCCCCGGCTGACCGGAAAAACGAATCTTGCCGCGCACAGCGAGGTGCTGGTGTTGGCTGGAGACGGCACGGGACAGGCCGCACGCTACCGATTGCAGAGCTGGAAGGATGGATCGTTGGGCGTGACCTATTCGCCCAAGAGTGGTGGGCGGCATCCGCTCTTTGCGCGCGTGCAGGAAGATGCGCGTCGTCTTCTCTCGTTCTTTCCCCGCAAGTTCTGATTCCTGACGCGCTAGAGGAACTGGTGCCGGAGTTTGTAGAGCGCGAGGCCGGTGAAGAAGGCCAGCGTGATCCACAGGGTCATCCGTCCGAGCCATCCGGTCGCCAGCGATGCGCCCGGTGGGAGACATCGCCGGTTCAGATAAATCAAAGTGGCGGCCAGGATCGGCATGAAGAGCGCGCCGGCAACGGCGTAGGTCAATATGACGGCCTGTGGGTTTTCGAAGCGGAGCAGAATCATCGGGGGGACGGCCAACCAGCAAAGAAAGAGGCGATAGGCGGTCGAGCGCGTGGAGATCTCGAGATCAGTCGATCGGCCGGCTCGCTTTCGTCTCAGTGCCACGAAATCGCAGAAGAGATAGGGCACCCCTTGCCAGACTCCCAGCAGGGAGGTGAAGACCGCGCCCCAGAATCCCAGCAGAAAGATTCGTTCTCCGCTCGGCCCGACCATCTCGCCGAGCAGACGAGCGAGTTCGAGCACTCCGCTTCGACCCGTCAGAGCATGGCCGGTTTCGCGCGTGCTCTCTGCGGCGAGCGCGATGATCACGACACCGAGGATTCCCGTCAGGAGATAGGCGGCGGCGAGATCCAATCGTACCGCTTTGAGATAGGCGGCTCCCTTCCAACCTTTTTCTCGAATCCAATAGCCGTAGGAAAGCATCGTGACGCTGCCGCCGACACCCCCGAGAACACCCAAGAGGAGAAAAAGATCGGCTCGGGGAACGGAAGCCGTGACGATCGCCAGACGCGCCGTTTCCCAAGGTGGTGTGATCCAGGCTGAAGCGCCGACGAGCGAGAGCACCATCAAGGCGATCATTCCCTTGACCGTTTTTTCGAAGACGGAGTATCCGCCGGCGAGCACCAAGGCCGCGCCGAGCAGGGAGTGGAGGACGCCCCAGGAGGTGATCGAAAGCGAGGGGAAGAGCGCATGCGCGGCGAGCCCGCAGGCAGAGATGAGTGCGCCGCCGACGATGAACGACCATAAGAAGAGATAGATCGAGAAAGCGGCGCCGAAAACGCGGCCGAGATGCTCGACCCAGCCTTCGAGCAGTGTCGTCCCCGTAGCGAGTTGCCAGCGTGCGAGGCCTTCGTTGAGAACGAACTTGAGCAGAGCACCGAGCAGGGCCGCCCACGCGATCGCCAAGCCGAGCCGAGACCCGGCCGCCGCGGCCGTGACCAAATCTCCCGCGCCGACGCCGGTGGCCGCGAGCAAGAGGCCGGGACCGATCGCGCGCCAGATGGAAGGCGGTGCCGAGGGCTTCATCCGTGTATTCTGCCACGGTCTCGACGCTTGGAGCCTCAGCGCTTTTCTGCGGCGCAGGCTTCAAGGAGCGGGCGCTTTAGGGAGAGCGATGATCGGATCTCGTTTTGCCGTTGGGTGGGTGGTCGGGTTGCTCGCCCTCGCTGCCGCCTGCGACGGCCGGGCTCCACGGGAGCCGGGGGAAGACTGTCCGCGAGGTACGCTAGATCAGTCCTACTGCGACCGCGATGGTGATCTGCTCGCGGATCCCCCGACAGAAGGGGTGAATCCTTCCGTGCTGATCTTTGCTTATACCCCGGTCGAAGATCCTGCGCAGTATCGTGAGGCTTGGCAGGGTTTTCTCGAGCATCTCGAGCGCGAGACGGGAAAGCCGGTGCGTTTCTACCCGGTGCAGTCGAACGCCGCGCAAATCGAAGCGATGCGCGCGGGACGGCTTCACGTCGCGGGATTCAGCACCGGAAGCGTTCCTTTGGCGGTCAATGCCGCGGGATTTCGCCCCTTTGCCATGATGGCACACCGCGATGGCCGCTTCGGCTATCGATCGGTGATCATCACGCTCCAAAGCGGGAACATAGATGAGGTCGAGGACCTCCGGGGTCGCAAGGTGGCATTCTCGTCACCGACCTCCAACTCCGGCTTCAAGGCTCCGTCGGCGATCCTCAAAACACATTACGGCATCGATGTGGAGCGTGATCTCGATGCGGTTTTCTCCGGAAAGCACGACAACTCGATACTCGGGGTGCTTCACGGCGACTACGATGCGGCGGCGGTGGCCGACGAGATTCTCCATCGCATGGTCGCCAAGGGCATCGTCGATGTTGCACGGCTGCGGACGGTCTACCGATCGGAAGTCTTTCCGTCGACGGCGTACGGAGTAGCGCACGATCTCGACGAAGATTTGCGCGAAAGCATCCGCAAAGCTTTTTTCTCTTTCGACTGGCGCGGGAGTGCGCTCGAGCAGGCATTTTCGGGCAACGCGGGGGATTCCTTTCGGCAGGTCGACTACAAAGAGCAGTGGAAGGTGATTCGCGAGATCGATCTCGCGCATGGAGTGCGATATGTCCCCGGATCCGAGTAGTGGATCCGTTCCGGAAGCGGTCGATATGTTGGCCGTCACCGGTCTCGTCAAGCACTATGCCTCCGGCGAGACCGCGTTGCGAGGGGTCGATCTTCGCCTGCGGATGCGGGAGGTCGTGGCTCTGATCGGTCCGTCCGGGGCGGGAAAGAGCACGCTGATTCGCTGTGTCAATCGCCTCGTGGATCCGAGTGAGGGGAGCATCCTCTTCGAGCATGTCGATCTTGCAGCCGCTCGAGGAAGAGCATTGCGCCGAAAACGTCGCCGGATCGGCATGATCTTTCAGGAACATGCACTCGTCGAACGTTTGACGGTCATGCAGAACCTTCTTTGCGGACGCCTAGGCTACGTACCACTGTGGCGATCGTTGCTCTCTCGCTTCGTTGAAGAAGATATCGCCCGTGCGCGCGCATTGCTCGATCGTCTCGATTTGCGCGGACACGAGAACAAACGCGTCGACAAGCTTTCCGGAGGACAACGGCAACGTGTCGGTATCGCGCGGGCATTGATGCAAGAACCCCGGCTCTTGCTCGTCGATGAGCCGACGGCGAGTCTCGATCCCAAGACATCGAGCGACGTGATGCGCATGATCACCGAATTGGTGGAAGAACGGGGCCTCGCCGCCATCATCAACATTCACGATGTTCCGCTCGCTCGCCGTTTCGCCTCACGCGTGGTGGGTTTGCGGGAAGGAAGTATCGTTTTTGATGGTCTGCCTTCAGAGCTATCACCGGAAGATCTGCTACGGATCTACGGTGAAGACCCGTCGGGCCTCGGTGAGACGACCGGGGAAGAGTGACGAGATGGGCGACGGCAGCGTAGGAAGAAGAAGCCGCCGATGGTTGCTCGTCGTGGCTGCCGCCGCCTATTTGGTCGTCGTGTACTCTACCTTCGAGATCGATCATCAACGG
Organism: Acidobacteriota bacterium; assembly: GCA_027021395.1. Taxonomy (GTDB): domain Bacteria; phylum Acidobacteriota; class Polarisedimenticolia; order J045; family J045; genus JALUUK01. The sequence goes on along the minus strand of JALUUK010000786.1, from coordinate 5,456 downwards.
CTGCTCGAAGGAGCGGACCGAGGCCGCCTTTTCGTCATGGGTTTCTTCCCTCCGGACTTTCACACTCGCTCTTCGGATATCTTCGCCGGCTTGCTCGAAAGTCTCGCCATGACGGTGGTTGCGACGGTGCTCGGCGTCATGCTTTCCGTTCCCGTAGCACTCGGCGCGTCCGCCAATCTCTCTCCCAAGCCGATCTATCTTTGTTGTCGGGGAATCATCATCCTCTCGCGCTCTTTTCACGAAGTTCTGATCGCCATTCTCTTCGTCGTCGTCGTGGGTTTCGGACCGCTCGCGGGCGTGCTTACCTTGTCGATCGCCACGGTCGGCTTCTTTGCCAAGATGCTTGCCGAAGCGGTGGAAGAAGTCGATGAGACGACGCTAGATGCCATTCGCGCGACGGGAGCGCCCCCGTTTTCACTCTTGTCCTGGGGCGTCGCTCCGCAGGTGCTCCCACGCTTCGTCGGTTTGAGCATCTACCGTTTGGATATCAACTTCAGAGAGTCGGCCATCGTCGGCATCGTCGGAGCGGGGGGAATCGGCGCGACGCTCAACACCGCCTTCGGACGCTACGAATACGATACGGCGGCAGCCATCTTGCTGTTGATCATGGGCATCGTCTTGGTGGGAGAACTCGGTTCGGGAATCGTGCGCAGGAGGCTGGTTTGACCCCGCAGAACGACGATTTCACCGGCGATCGTCGGCGTGCCTTGGCGAAATGGGCGGCTTGGGTCGTTTCGCTCGTTCTGCTCTTTGCAAGCGTGCGTTTGATCTCCGGACGAACCGTCTGGGCCTTTGCAGCCGACGGCCCTCGGCAAGCGCTCGATCTCGCGCGCCGGGGATTGCCGCCGGAGTGGTCGTGGTTCGGGTCCTTGCTCGAGCCCCTTTGGGAAACGATCAACATGGCGACGCTCGGGACGCTGGTTGCCATGGCCATGGCCCTGCCCATCGCTTTTCTCGCTGCGCGGAATACGGCGCCTTGGCTGCCGCTGCGATGGGCTTGCTTGGGAGTGATCGTAGCGTCTCGCTCGATCAATTCATTGGTTTGGGCACTGCTCTTGGTGGCGATCGTCGGGCCGGGGGTGCTCGCCGGCGCGGCGGCCATTGCGCTGCGCTCGATCGGCTTCATCGCCAAACTCGTCTACGAAGCGGTGGAAGAGATTTCGCCCGAACCGGTCGAGGCTCTGCGAGCCACCGGAGCTGGGCGCTTGCAGGTCTTCTCGTGGAGCATCGTGCCCCAAGTTTTTCCGACCATCGTCGGCGTCTCCGTTTTTCGTTGGGACATCAACATTCGAGAAGCCGCGGTGCTCGGTCTCGTCGGAGCCGGCGGAATCGGCTTGCCGCTCGAGGCATCGATCGCTTCGCTCGAGTGGTCCCGCGTATCGTTGATTCTCTTGGTGATTCTCGGGCTCGTCGTCATATCCGAACTCATCTCGAAGCGCCTGCGCACAGTGGAGTGATCCGACGCGTAGGGGGTTGATGGATGGGAAAACGCCGGAGAGGATCTGAGACACGAACGTCGAGCGAGAGTGATCGACTCCAAGCCGCGGGCGCGGGGCGACGAGCGCGGAACAGCGGGTCGATCTTCGTCACGAGGACCTCTCCTTTGCGGCCATGGCGGCTTAGCGCGCCGATATGCTTTCCCGGGACACGTACATGTGACGGGAGCAAGGCGGCGCGCGCCAAGTCGCCAAGGCCGCAAGGAAGAGCTGGTGACGCAGAGTTCATCTGTGATGTGGAGAGTGGGGGGGCGTTTTGGTGCGGCGTGCCTCGATCCGGAACGGGGATCGAAGAACGGGGTTTCGTCTCGATGCTGGGGTGGGTTCTGATATTGTGGCTGCGAGTCCCGGGCAACCGTACCGTTCGATGTGGCTTTTGCGATCGATCCTGATGGATGCCGGCGGTCTGGTGATATCTGGAGGAGGCGATCATGACAAGAAGAGTGCCGGTTTGGGGATGGACGGTACGAACGATGCTTGTGGTTTCGAGCCTTGTGGCGGCCGGTGCGGCTTTGTCTCTGTCGGAAGAGCAAGGCGAAGAGTGCAGCAGATTGCGAACCGCCTTCGCCGTGCCGGCTCATGCGCCGGACCTTTGGGTGAAGATCGTGCGATCCGCGCTGCTCGAGGATGGAGGTGAACCGGAGGTCGTCTTTCTCGGCAATCTGCACGACGATTGGCGGAAGAATGAGGTGCGTGTCTTGACCTTCGATGAAGAGAACCGGCCGGGAGACCGGCTTCTCTTTACCATTCCTGTCGGCGGACCGCGGCCGTGGTTGAGGGATCTCTTTGCTGGAGACTTCGATGAAGACGGCGATGTCGACATTCTCGTCGCCTGGGGTAGTTCACGAAGCGGTGAGCCTCGAGGCTACTACGAGTTGTTTCTACGCACGCCTTCCGGCGAGTATTCCGCCGCGGAGCCCTTTCCGACGCGTTAGGCTGCCCGCTGGGTCCTCGCGGGCGACGTCAACGGAGACGGGCGCGTGGAACTCGTTCTCGGAACCTCCGCCGGAACCGAAATCCACGGCTACCGCGCCGCCGGCTGGCAGCAGGAGGGCCTCAGCGCGTTTCAGGCAAGATCGGCCCCCGCAATCGGTGACTTCAACGGCGATGGCGCGGAGGACCTAGCGTCGGTGAATTTCGACCAGCCGGAGCAGATCGTCTTTGCCTGGGGCGCGGCAAAGTCGCCCTTCGACTCCTTCGAGTCCGTTTCCGTCCCGGGACTGACGCGCCCCTCCCAGTCTCTGGCCTTGCAGCTCGACGGAGTCGGCCGCGAGGAAGTTCTGATTCGAGGCCGGGACGCTTCGAGCCGAACTCGCCTGACGGCGATCTCCGTCGTCGCCGGAAACCAGGTCGTGAAACTCTGGAGCCAATCGCTGACTCGCTCCCTTCCTTTGGAGTGGCGAACCCTCGATCTCGACGGCGATGCTCGCGATGACCTGGTTTTCGGGCCGCAAATCAATCCATTCCAGCGCCCCGGGTTTCTGGTGTACAAGAACACCGGCGCCGGTCCTTTCGTCCCCGGGCAGGTGGGAACGATGCCTCCGGGCCTCATCGCCGCCAGGGATCTCGATGCCGATGGTCTGCGCGACGGGATCCTGATCGAGGATTCGACGTTCCTCTGGTATCGCGGGAAGGGAGGAGGCGATTTCGACGAGGGTATTCGCTATGCGGAAGTGGACGACAACGAATTGCCGCACTTCGCCGATTTCGATGAGGACGGCACGCTCGATGCCGCAACGCCTCGCAAGACGTCCAAGACCGCAGTTCAAATCCGATTCGGAAACGGAGACGGCACATTTCGTGAGGGTGAACGCCTAGAGGTAGGGGGCCACATTTACGATTTCCTTCTGCGCGACATCGACGCCGACGGCCACACCGATCTGCTGCTGACCAGTGAAGACGTGCAGGTCGCGTTCGGTCGCGGAGATGGAAGCTTCGAAGCCTGGCGTCACTACGAGGGCCTGGAGGAAGAGGCACGGATGGCGTTCGGAGATCTCGACGGAGATGGTCGGGAAGACCTCGTGCTTCAGGGAGAGGTGCTGCGCCATCCTTCCACAGGCGCTCGCACGTACCGGATCCAGCCGATTCTCATACGAGATCGCAGCTGGACGCTCGAGGATTCCCTCGTCGTGCCGGGTCCCGACGACTTGAACGATCGGGTGCCTAGATTGGTGCTCGGAGACATCGCAGGTGGCTCGGGAGACGAAGTCGTCCATCTCCGCTGGGAATCCGGCTCCCTTCCCGTCGTCGTCTGGCGGGGCTTCCTTCAAGAAGAGAGAAGTCTTGGACCGGAGACGCAAATCTCCCACTGGAGCGGCGATCAGCAGGTGCTCGAACTGGCCGTCGCAGACCTCGATGAGGACGGCCGGGAGGATCTTCTCGTTCGTGGAGGTGGAGACACCCCGAACCTTCTGCGCACCTACAAGGGCAATGGTCAAGGAAGCTTTCAGCTCATCCGGAGGCAACCGAGTCTCGGCAGCACTTATGCTCGCGCTCAGATGACCGAGGTCGACGGCGACGACCGGCTGGATCTCGGAACCGGAATCCATCACACCTTGCAATGGGCGAGGGGCGACGGTGCCGGCGGATTCGAGAAAAACGACCTCATCTGGTATGGACCGAGTGTCGATGGACTCTTCGCCGATCTGGACAACGACGGCCGACCGGATGGAATCGGAAAGCCCTTGAATCCTAGCGCGCAGCCATCGTGGCTCGTCTTCAACCGAAACCTGGGGACCCGTGCTCTCGCCGACCGGGAGGCGCCCACCCTCGACCTTCGCCTGTTGCCGGTCGTCGACGACGATCGGGTTCCGGCCCTCTTCGACAACGGCTGGCGAGTGCAAGCCATCAGTTCCGATGACTGCGACGCGCGTCCTCGGACCGAAGTGCGCCGTCTTGACCTGCCGCGAATCGTATCCGGGGCACCGGTGTTCTTTCGCAATGGAGAAATCGAGGAGATTCACGTTTGGAAGGACCGCGGCGGCTCCGCCGTGGAGGTGATGCTGGTGGGTCCGGAGGAGAGTTCTTTGCGTGATCTCTGGGCGCGAGTGCTCGAAGCCGGTGGTTTTGCTCTCGAATCCAACCAGATCGTGACCATGCAGCTCTTCGAAGACTACGGTCCCGGTCCCGCAGCCTTGGGCGATGAGGCATACATTCCTCATTCTCGTCGACTCGTCCGGCGTTACGTGCTCAAGGGCGAGCGTGTCGTCGTTGCGGCGGTGAGCGAGCCGGATGGTGATCTCGTCGTTCGGGTCACCGTATCCGACCGATCCGGTCGCGAGACCTCCGCGAGTGCGAACCTGCTCGAAGAAAAGCGGCGTTACTGCGCCGATGCATCGGCCGCCGACATAGTCTGCCGGGAATGAATTCGCTGCCGGCCGGCGATTTCATCAAGCGAAGCACAACCGTCGCATCCCTCGGCGAGATCTCCACCGCCGCGAAAGCACCGTCCGGCAGAAAACGAGCAAAAGACTCATCGTCGTCGCTGCAGGAGGTGTCGGCAAGGCGACGATGGCCTCGGCGCCGGCGATGCACTCGGCGACGATCGAAACTCCTAGTCACGCGATCACCTTGGATCCGTCGTTGCGCTCGCCGACACGCTCTCATGGGAGTTTCGGATCGCATGTGGTCGACCGAATGCTCGTCCCGGCTCAGGCTTCGATGTCGGTTTCGGGAGTCCATGTGCCGGGCGGGAGGGGTCTTTCCACCGCTCCTTCGAATGCGAAGTCGTCTAGGTTTCGGCGCACGAAGTCGAGCATCTTGAGATCGAGATCGGTTGATTCGGCGAGTTTGTAGAAGCGCCGATCGAGGTCGTCGAAGCAGGGCCGCTGCGACTCGAGTGCGTTGCGGCGTGCTTGCGTATCGAGCGGAGGCTCACCGTCGAAGCGCCGAGCGGATTCGCGCAGAATGGAGGCATGCTGCTCGAGGTCGAGGGCGGCAAGACCGTCGAGAGCATCCTTC
>JALUUK010000785.1 GCA_027021395.1 Acidobacteriota bacterium | reverse complement strand
CGCGCCGTCGGCGAAATGCGTTGCCGGCTCTTCAGGGCGAAGCGGGAGAGTCGGACGCCGGGCAGGGATTGGCGGCATCGAGAGCGGCTCGACCGGTCGTTCCACGGCCGCAGGAATTCGACGCATAAACGAGGTAGTAGCGGCCCGCACCCGCCGGCGGATCGGGGCGATCGTCGTCGAAAAACGCTTCCTCGAGACCTTGAACCAGACAGAACGCGCGAGTGAAATCTTCGTCTGCGCGCAAATCGAGCAGGTCGCCGTCGATCAGATTCGAGGTCGTTCCGCTGCCGGCTTCGGGACGCGGATCGTCCCAAGTCAAGCGAACCGGCGCATTGCCTTCGAGCAGAAGTGAGTTCACCTCGCCCGGAATGCGGCGCGCCCCAGCATCTGCGGGCGCGCAATCGCAGAGATCACCAGCGGTATCACCATCCTGATCTTCCTGCGCGGGATTGACGACTTCCGGGCAGTTGTCGCTCGAGTCTCCTACTCCGTCGAGATCCCGATCGGGACCGATGCGGGAAGCACCGCTGATCTCGTAGGTCGCACCGCCTCGTGTGGCGACGAAGAGCAGATCCGACTCCGCACGGAAGAGCAGATCCCGCAATTCGAGGTGCGCGAGAGAATCGCCGAACAAGGCCCAGTTCGCGCCGCCGTCGAGCGAACGCCAGACCCCTCGACCGCGTGCGGCAGCGAACATCAGGTCTCGATCATTGGCTGCAAGCTCGAATCCGCTCAGGTCTTCGCCGGCGAGCGCGAAGGGGTGAAATGTCGCGCCGCCGTCGAGCGAACGATGCAGGCCGTCGTCGAGCGCGAGATAAAGCGTGTCCTGCCGATGCGGGTCTGCGACCAGGCGCCGGTGCAGCCGGCCGGTCGATGGACGCAACGTGGTCCATGAGGCACCGGCATTGAGACTTCGATGAAGTGCCCCCGCGCTGCCGAGCGCGAAGACCCGCGCCGGGTCGAAAGGGTCCCAGTCGAAATCGGCGATCTCTGCAAACGATGTCGCACCGGCAACCGGTTGGAACGAATTCGCGGAACCACCGCTAGTGGACCGATAGATGCGGGAAGAGCCCGGCGTCACGAAACCGATGGCGGCAAGGACCACGTCGACTCCCTCCGGTCCGATGGCGACGGCGCTGACCCAGTCCCCGCTTGGAACGAAGAGCACTTCTTCGGTGAGCCCGCTTCCCGTTTCGTCGCAGCCGTCGGTCGTCCGCAGAAGCCCCGCATCGAAGAACGAGGTGGCGAAGCCCATGAAAGTCCAACCGGAAGCACCCGTTTCGAGCGCATGCACTTCGCGGCCGGATTCCGCCGTACAAAGCTTTCCGGGTGAAAAGCGCGCACCTTGCCCCGGCGTTCGACGATAGAGCCCAAGATTCGTCCCCGGAAACACGTCACGATCGCTTCGCGGATCTGCGGCCAGCTCGCGCACGTCGTGCGACGGCACGCCGATGCGCGACCACGTCTCACCGCGGTTTCGCGATTCCCACAATCCTCCATCCCCACCCGCCCAGATGCGTGCACCGTCTTCAGGGTCCACCTCGATGGTGTTGAGGTAGTCCGGACCGGGCTTGACATCCGACTCCAATCCGTCGTTCTTGGCCACCCACTGCGCTCCCCCATCCGTCGTCAAGTGGGCACCGTCCCCTCCTCCGACCCAGAGCGACGACTGAATCTCGGAATCCGGAGCGATGCGCGAGCGAGCCGCGGGCGTCAAATCGCCTTCGATGTCGACGAGCGACTCGCCCCGATCATCGCTCCTCCAAAGACCGCTCGGGCGCGTGCTGAGATAGATGCTCCCGGCAAGATGCGGATCGATCGAGATCGAGGTGACGGTCCTCGTGGTCGATCCCAGATCCGTCCAGCTCAGACCGCCGTCATCGCTACGCCAGATCCCATCTTGCGTGCCGGCATAGACGAAGCCCTCGTCATGAGTATCGAAAACGATCGACCAGACGGCCGGCAACCCGGGGGGCGTGACATCGCTGAAGCTCTCCCCGTCGTCTTCACTGAGCAGAATCTCTCCGGTCATCGTCCCGAAAAGGATGCGCGTGCCGTCGAAAGGATCGATATCCACCGCCCTCACCGAAGCGCTTTCGGCATGAGCAGCGGTCCAGGTCGCGCCGCCGTCGAGGCTGCGATAGAGCCTGCCCGTCGAAATGCCCTCTCCGACACCGAGGTAGATCCTCTGCGGGCGATTCGCATCCTGGACCAAGATCCGGGCGACGCGATATCGCGCGAAATCGATTCCGTCGTTGATGGCCTTCCACGTCCTACCGCCATCCGTGCTTTCGAAAACTCCGGCATCGGTCCACCCGCTCGTCGCGTAGAGATGTTCCGCTTGGGACGGGTGGCGATCGATATCACGCAATGACCCCCATCCGGCCCGATCGGTTGCCACTGCTGGGCCGGAGCCCATCCGACTCCCGCGCTCGAGACGGCCCAGGAAACGGCCACCGAGCAAAATCCTCTACGAAACCATCCCCAACGATTCTGCATGCTTCCTCCCACTGGCATTCCGAATCCCCTCCCCCATGATTCATACGCCGATTTCCGGCGTCCGCACCGTAGCAAACGAAAGAACGTGACTTGCGACTGTCGTCCCCTTTGCGGTCATTGCGCCTCTATGCGACTTCCTTGCGTTTCCTCCGGCGCGTAGGAAACCTACACGCGCGCCCTCAGTGCTTATCCTGTTCTTCGAGGACCCATTTTGCCGTATCGCGTACGACGGGATCCGCATCGTCGGCCAAAGATTCGGCGATCTCCCGGATTTCGGGGTGACCGACGTTCAGACCGACGATCAGCGCGTTGCGAATCATGCCGCTGCGTTTCGGGCGAGCGAGCGGTGTTTTCCTAAACCTCTTGCGAAACGTTTTTTCGTCCATCCGCAATAGATCCGCCAGCGACGTTTGCTCGATCTGCTCGCTCGGACGGAAGGGCCGGCCTTCGCTCTCGCCTTCGTCTCCCGCATCCACCTTCGAGTTCCAAGGGCAGACTTCCTGGCAGATGTCGCAGCCGAAGAGCCACTCGCCCATCTCGAGAGCCAAGTCGGGATCGATCGGTCCGCGCTTTTCGATGGTGAGATAGGAAATGCAGCGACGCGCATCGAGCACTCGAGGCCTGGTCAAAGCCTGCGTGGGGCACGCGTCGAGACAGGCACGACAGGTCCCGCAGCGATCGACCGCTCTCGCTTTCGTGGAGCGCATGGGTAGATCCGTGAGCAAGACGCCGATGAAGCGCCAGGAATCCCCGTCGGGACCGATCAAGCAGGTGTTCTTTCCTATCCACCCCAGGCCCGCGCGAAGCGCGAGTTCCCGCTCGAGAACCGCCGAAGTATCGACGAGGACCGCTCTGCGAAAAGATTCTCCCAGGGCCGGCTCGAGTGCATCTGCCCAGGCGTGCAGCCGCTTTTTCATGACCGTGTGGTAGTCGGCCCCTCGCGCATAGGCCGAGACGTATGGCGTCAAACCACGCGCTTCGCTTGGCGCGCGTTCCGTTCGTCTCTTCGATTCGCCGGCAAAAGACAAGACCGCGACCAGCGCCGAAGTCGCCCACTCCCACTTGCGCACGAGGTCTTTGCGAATCTCGGCATCCCGGGCCATCCACTCCATCGAAGCGTGGGAGCCGCTCTGAATCCAAGCGTCGAAGGGATCGGCGAATTCGGAAGGGCCGACATCGGCGACCCCGCAATCGCTCAGCCCGGCATGTCGAGCCGTACGGCGCAGCAGAGCCCCCCACTCTTCGGCGCGACCAGCGTTCCAGGCTTCTTCTCTTGTGGGCCTATCCATTCACGCGAAGCTAAGCGTTCGTGTTCAGCTCATGCCACAGGGGAACGTAGCGGGCCATGAAGTTCACCACGACCTCGAGGTGATCGAGGCCCTCGTCTTCGAGGCGAGATTCGAACTCGAAGAAAGAGGCACTCTCTTCGCGATCGAGGCTGCGCAGCACGAGCGAATAATCGCCGCCGTCGTGGGAAGCATGATCGCCGAGATCGTAGCGGCCGGAAAATCCCTGAAGCAACGGCCTTCTCATCGCCGCATGGAAGGTGCGGGCTCTTTCCGCATCACGTTCGTCGATCAGACCCCTCTCCAATAGCTCCGAAACCAGCGCGCGAAACCCGGCCCGACGGAAGTCATCCCCTCGAACCTGGGCGAATTCCTCCGGGCCTCCGGTGGTGGGATCCCCTCTGTCGGCGGCTTCTCTGACGTGTGCGAGGATCACGAGATCCTTGACGAGCATTTCGAATAGGCTCGCCGCGAGTTGTATTCCCGCTAGCAGCAATCCCGCTTCGAGACAGCGCTTGATCTCCGCGAGCAGGTATCGGCCCGTTCCCGTAGGGAAACTCAGTTCCTCGAGAGCCGCCATCAAAGTCCGGATACGCAGCACCGTCGCCTGCTCGAATTGTTCTTCCAGGGTCCGAATCATCCGCCGACTCCCGCTGCTACACCACGGCGGGCAGGATATCACGACCGACCCGGGTTAGAATGAGGGAATCCTGCGGACTTGATGCATAATTCGTGGATCGCACGATTCAGACGCGGGGAGTACGGATGGATCGCGATGGCTACCGCTCGAACGAAAATCCTCCTCGTCGAGGATGACGCCCGCATTCGCGAGGAGTTGATGACCTCGCTAGGCGAGGCCGGCTTCGATATCGACGTCAGCCTGTCCTACCAAGATGCCTGCTGGGCGGCTCGGCGAGCGTACGACCTGATCCTTCTGGATTTGGGTCTGCCGGACGGAGACGGCCTCGATCTATGTACAATGCTGCGCAGAGATGGACGCAGCGTACCCATCATCGTCTTGACGGCTCGGGATTCGCCCAATGAGCGCGTGCGCGGCCTCGATCATGGCGCCGACGACTATGTCGTCAAGCCGTTCCACGTTCCCGAGCTACTTGCACGCATCCGCTCCGTCCTGCGCCGCGCCGGGCGATCGGTCGGCCCCGGCGCGCTCGCTTGGGGAGATCTTCGCATCGATCCCGAAGCGCGAGTCGTCAAACACAAGGGCAAAGAGGTCAAGCTCACGCGCCGCGAATTCGACCTGCTGCTCTTTTTCATGCGCTACCCGAGCCAGGCCTGGACGCGCGCTCAGTTGCTCGAGCGCGTCTGGGGCGCCGAGTTTCATGGAGATCCGCGCACGATCGATCTGCACGTGCGTCGCCTGCGCTCGAAGATCGAGGACGATCCCGGCGATCCTCGATATGTGCGCACGGTCTGGGGCGTCGGATACCGATTCGGGGAATGAAGGACTCGAGTATCGTCCGGTGGGCGGTCGTCATCGCCGGGCTCTCCTCCGTCATGCTTTGGTCGTCGCTGGGCCTGCCGGGCATTCCGCGCGTATTCGCGGCGCTGGCCTGCGTGTCGCTCCCACTGTGCTTCGGCGCGCTTTGTCTTTCTTCGTCGCCGCGGCCTTCGCCGGCTCGGCTCATCTTCTTGGCTTTGACCGCGTGCCTTTGGACCGCCACTTGGATCATCGTGGGCAGAGATGGCGAGGGCGGTGGGCTGACGGCGATGATCTTCGGCCTTTGGTTGCTCCCGCTCTTGATCAGCACGCTGGGTTTCGCTTTTGCATTCGATGAATTCGACATCGACGACGAGATGCGAGCGCGTCTCGATCGGCTCGAGCAGGCACGGAAGAAGGACGCCTGCGATCCGTGAGCAGACGAAACGACGATGAGTGACTCGCCGTCTCTTCTGGTGCCCT
>JALUUK010000784.1 GCA_027021395.1 Acidobacteriota bacterium | reverse complement strand
TCCCGACTCCTTTCGTCGATTGACTTCATATATTGCTATATGCGATAGTAGCAAGGGCTTTTCGAGGATGTCAATATCGAAAATGCAGGAAAACGACGAGAACCTCACCGACAACGCTAACTAACAGATCAGTCAGCATGGAGCGCAGCCATGGCGCACGACACCGACATTCCCGCTTCCGAACTCTCGCAGCTTTTCGAAGAGATTGCGTCGCGATTCAAGGCCTTGGGCAATCCGCTACGGCTCAAGATCCTCAACAGCTTGAAAGAAGGCGAGCGATCGGTCAACGACATCTTGGATGCCGTGGGAGGCAGTCAAGCCAACATTTCCAAGCACCTCAACGTGCTGCGCCAAGCCCAACTCGTCGGCTTCCGTCGCGACGGGGTCACGGTCTACTACCGAATCGCCGATGAGGCGATCTTGTCGATATGCCGCTCGGTTTGCGATTCCCTGCTGATCCAGGCCAACGCAGAGGTGGACCGTATCGCGAGAGCACGCGCTGCGCTGCTGGGCGAATCTCTCGAAAAAGGGGCTTGACACGGCGGAAAGAAAAGTAATAGGCTCGATGGCAGACATTATATTCCATTTCTGGAATACAACCTCTCCCATGGAGGCCTCGCCATGCTAGCAAGCCGATCGACGCGATCCGCCGCAACCGGCCGCGCTCTTCGCTGCGCCGCCGTCTTCCTCTTTTCGCTTTCGGTGATTCCCACCGCTTCGGCGACCAACGGATACTTCGCCCACGGCTATGGAACCAAGGCCAAGGCCATCGCCGGTGCCGGTGCGGCCTATCCACAGGACGGACTGATCGCCGCCACCAACCCGGCGGGCATGGTCCATCTCGGGCAACATTTCTACGCTGGAATGGCCGTTTTCTCTCCTCGCCGCCAATACACCGTCATCGGGTCTCCAACCGGATTTCCCGGCACCTTCGGCCTTGCGCCGGGAAGAGTTCAGAGCAATTCCGAGTATTTTCTGATTCCCGCCTTCGCCTACAATCGCATGCTGAATTCCGACTCTTCGCTCGGCGTGTCCGTGTACGGAAACGGCGGAATGAACACCGACTATCCGACGGCGACTTTCTACGCTACCTCTCCGACCGGCATCGACATGTCGCAGCTCTTCATCAACACCACATACGCGAGGCGCCTTTCCGAGCGCCATTCTTTCGGAGTGTCGCTGATCTTCGCAGTGCAGTTCTTCGAAGCGAAAGGAATCGCTTCTTTCGCCGATTTCTCCTCTGCGCCGACCAAGCTCTCGAACAACGGACGGGATTCTTCGACGGGGTGGGGCGCCAAGATCGGCTATATGGGTCAATGGGCTGAGGGATTCACCGTCGGTGCTTCCTATCAGACGGTCATGTCCATGTCCAAGTTCGACAAGTACTCCGGTCTTTTTGCCGAGCAAGGCGGCTTTGACATTCCATCCACCTGGACGGTCGGTTTCGCTTTGCGAGCGAGCGAAAGCGTCGACGTCGTCGTCGACGTGCAGCGCACGAATTTTTCCGACGCGAAATCCGTCGGCAACCCGATGTTTCCCGCCTTCGGCAATATCTTTCTCGGCGACATGTCCTCGCTGCTCGGCGGCAACAACGGCGTCGGCTTCGGCTGGCAAGATATGACCACCTACAAGGTCGGACTCGTCTGGAAAGCCGGTGAGATCATGACTTGGCGCTTCGGCTATTCGCGGGGCGATCAACCCATTCCCGAAAGCGAAGTCTTCTTCAACATTCTCGCGCCCGGCGTCATGGAAGAACACCTCACCGTCGGATTCTCCAGAGCCTTTGCCGACGGCCGGGAGTTCAACCTCGCCCTGATGTACGCACCGACGAATTCGGTGACCGGCCCCAACCCGCTCGAGGCGCCCGGTGCTCAGTTCATCGAGCTTTCGATGAACCAGTGGGAACTCGACATGAGCTACACCCGAAGCTTCTAGTTCGACCGGGAGTCCGCGCTTAGGGGCAAGGTGGTGGTTGCGGTCGATCCGCCCCGAGACTGTCCCGGCCGAGCGGCCCGACACACGCACCATCGACACCGCGACTGTCATACCAGAAGGCTTCTCCGCTGTTGGGCCTCGTCGGGTCATTGCCTTCGGGGGTCGGCAGTCCGGTCGCGAGGCAGGTCTCGTTGTAGACCCAAGGCGAGACGATCAGACCTCGATAAAAGTCGTAGGTCGTCGCACCGGCCGCCGCCGACCAGCGAAAGTCCTCGCCGTTGGCGGCAAAAGTCGATGTTTCACCGGTATCTAGCACCAGAGCTGCCTGCGGATCGTTCGGCGCGCAGTCGAGATCATCGCGAACACCATCGCGGTCGCTGTCGGCGTATTCGACGATCCACGCCTCTCCCGCCTCGCTGCGGCCGTCAGCCGGGCCGTCGCCGACTTTGGACGCCGCACTCAGATCCGCGAGACCGTCGCCGTCGAGGTCGGCGATCGTTATCCATGGCGGCTCAGCAAAGCGGTCGCTTGCGCTCGCCCCGAAGAAACGCCAAGACGCGGGCACATCCTCGAGATCGACGACCACCAACCCCGCCGGCACGCGCGCACGCGGCAAGACCTGCACGCTGCCGGCATCGGCGAGGCTTTCCTTCCATCCGATCGTACCGGGCGTACCGAGAAGAAGGTCTTGGCTGCCATCCGCATCGAAGTCTGAAATGGCCAAAGCTCGACCGGCCTCGCCGGAGGCCGCTGCCCCAAAGATGGAAAGATCGGCCGCGTCGGAAACCAGGGATTGGTCGAGCGGTGCAAGATCGCTCCGGCCGAGGATCAAGTAGGCTCCTCCCGCTCCGTTTCGCGCGACGGCCCCGGGAGCCGCCCCCTGCCCCGGAGCGCCGATGAGCAGATCTTCGACGAGATCACCATTCCAATCCCCGACGGCGAGTGCCTCCCCAACGCGGTCGGAGGGGCTATCCCCCCAGACGAGCACCTCCGCGCCCGTCCCGAGATTCACATCCTGAGCCAAACCGGTGGAGTCGACGAGCGCAAACTCGCCGGCAGAGGCCAAGTTTCCGTTTTGTCCGTCACCGCCGGGAATGCCGATTCCCAATTCGCTGCTCCCGTCACCGTCGAGATCCACGGAGACCAAGGTGCTTCCCGCGCGGTCCCCGGCATCGGCTCCGTAGAGGTGATGATCCACCGACGCCGGGGTGAGAGTCGTCAGCGTCTCTAGCGCAGACCCCGCGAGCAGAACCCAGACTTCGCCGTCCTCCGTCGCCACACTCGTGCTCGCCGGAGATCCGAGAATCAGGTCCGCCGCCGCATCCTGATTGAAATCCATGACCAGCAAGCTCTCTCCGAGCCGGTCTCCCGGATCCGCTCCGTGGAAGAGGTAGTCGGTCGGCGCGGTCGCCAGATCGATTTGGGCTGCGAGCGCCCCACCGAAGAGCACGATCACGTCTCCGGCATCGGCCGAACCATCGTTCGCCCCATCTCCGCCCGGCGCAGCGATGACCAGATCGTCCGTCCCGTCACCATTGAGATCGCCTGCCGCCAACCGAGCTCCGACTTCGTCGCCCGCCGATGCGCCTTGAATCTCGACATCGGCCATCGTTGCGGCGAGATCGATGCCCGCGCTCAACGGCGCATAAAACAGATAGACCGCTCCTGCACCGTCGCGGCCCCCTGCGGGGCCATCCGCATTCGGAGCGCCGAGCGCGAGATCCACCGTGCCGTCTCCATTGAAATCACCTACGACACCGGCAGACCCGAGCGCATCACCCGGATCTTCGCCGTAGACCGCTCGACCCGTTTCCGTGCCGTCGAAGTCGAGAGTGTCGCAGGCGTTGCCGATGCCGTCGTGGTCGGCATCTTCTTGGCCGCTGTTGGCCTGCAACGGGCAGTTGTCGCTGCCGTCGAGCACGCTGTCGCCATCGTCGTCGTCGTCGCACGCATCGCCTGTGCCGTCGATGTCATGATCGGCCTGAGTGGCGTTGGCGACGGAAGGACAATTGTCGTCGCAGTCGACCCGTACGCCGCCCCTACATGGATCCGCGGTCCCGTCGCCGTCGTCTTCCGGAATCGTATCGAGATCGGCATCGGGATCGCAGACATCTCCGATACCGTTTCCGTTGGAATCCGCCTGATCGGCATTCGGATCATCCACACAGTTGTCACAGGGATCGCCGACTCCGTCGGCATCGACATCCTCTTGCCCGGCATTGGAAATATGCGGGCAGTTGTCGGAGAGGTTGAGAATTCCGTCTCCGTCCACATCGGAAATCGCGACCACCCAAACCTCGCCGGTCTCGCCGCGATCGGAGGTGTCATCGGGATCGCCGTCTCCGGCATCGGCTCCGGAGGCGATCTCATCGATGCCGTCGTCGTTCAGATCGGCCAGCGCAAGCGAGATGCCCAGGTTGTCCAAAGCATCCGGCGCGAGAACCGAGGTCACACGGACCGGGCGACCGCTCTCATCCTCCGGATTGGAGAGATCGACAGAGGTCGTCGAATCGATGGACGACCAGGGAACGGAAATGATCTCGCCGGCATCTTGCCGCGCGCCATCCGGCCCATCGGAGATGATCGCGGTGCCGACGATCTCTAGCGAAGCATCGCCGTCCACGTCGCCGACTCCGACTCGCTCGCCGAAACCATCGCCCGACCGACGGCCGTAGATGACCGTCGTCTGCAAAGTGCTCACCGTGTCGCTGACCCACGTTGCGCGACCGAGCAGCACTCGGACCGCCCCGGCAAAGCTGCGACCGCCCGGCCCATCGTCGTCCGACGCACCGAAAAGAATCTCGCCGGCACCGTCTCCGTCGAGATCGGCGACGGCGACCGAAGTGGGAAACAAGCCGCCCGTGAATTCGCCCCAGATCACCGGATCAGGATCGAATTCGAGATCCTTCGTACCGTCGAGCGAAAGATCGCTGCGACCGAGCAAGATGTAGGCCTCGCCTGCTTCGGAAACGGCGTTACCCTGACCATCGCCTCCGCGCGCGCCCATCACGAGGTCGTCCGTACCGTCACCATCGACGTCTCCCCCGGCCAATACGCTCCCCAATCGATCCGCCTCGTCGGCACCGCGTACGAAGTAGTCCGGACTCGTCACGGCATAGTCGGTCAATGCGGGCAAAGCCGCCGAACCAAAAGCAATGTAGACCCCCCCCAAGGTGACACGTCGCGTATCGATGGTCTCGGCATAGTCCAAGGCGCCCATGGCGATATCGAGCACACCATCACCGTCGAGATCGCTCAACGCCAAGGAACGCCCCAATCCCTCTCCTTTGGCCGAACCGAAAAAGACGAAATCGGCGTTGGGCGCATTGGGGTCGTTCGGGTTGTGAGTATCGATGCTCGCCGACCAATCGGCTTTGCCGATGAAGCCATAGACCCGCCCGCAGCTATTCGTCCCATCCGCACTGCAGTCACCACCCGGTGCGCCGACGAGGAGATCGTCGACGGCGTCTCCGTCGACATCTCCGATGGCCAACGCCAGACCGAATTGATCCGCGATCTCGCGAGTATCTTCCTCTCCGTAGATCACGACATCAGGTGGCGTATCGAGAAGATCGATCTCTCCCGCGCTGAGCGGACCGAAGAGAATGTAGACCTCTCCGGTGAAATTGTTGCGGGCGTTGTCCGGACCTCGCGACGCATCGACGCCGATGGCCAAATCGGCGACGCCGTCACCGTTGAGATCTCCGGTGGCCACCGCCCGCCCGGCATTGTCGAGCGCATCCACACCGTAGATCACGACATCGGTCGGTATCTCGCCGGGCTGA
>JALUUK010000783.1 GCA_027021395.1 Acidobacteriota bacterium | reverse complement strand
CATGCCGTCGGCCGACTGGAAGAGGTCGGCTTGCGGGATCCAGACGACGCTCGGCGGACCTTGTTCTTTCTGATGTTCGACGATCTTGCGCAGTTGCCGGACTTCCTCGACCGCATAGTCGATGGGATCGACCCCCGCCGGGAAAGGAATGTAGGATCCGGCGCCGATTTCAGGGGGTGGAGTTCCAACGATCTTCTCGTGCAGGTCTCTCACTTCCGCGAGCGCTTGGTCGACGGTTCTCATGAGGCCTCCTCGTCAGCGCAGAGCTACGCTGCTGTTGCACGAAGAGCCTCGGCCAACGCGTTTCTTTCCCAATCTTGTGGTGATGCCCGGGTTCCGAGTGCGGGCCGTCGAACCGCCGCGATGCCTCATTACCCTTGCGGGGAGGGTGATTGAGGCGGGGCGAGGTGGCGTGCCCGGGCATGCATCGCTTGTTCCCTGGACACTTGATCGCAACCCTCCTTCTACCAGACCCTCGCTTTCCTGTCAAGACCGAATTTGGATTTTTTATAGTGTTTTTTTCCGGGAGTGTTTGCCGCAAGCCGAGCGGACGGGAATCCTCTCTTGTTCTGCGGGCCGGACCGGGGTATCTCTGTGTCTCGCCCCGCACACGACTTCCCCCCCACGTCCCGAAAGACTGATGTAGACACGCCGAGGAGAGAGCAAGACATGAAATCGGTCCCCTCCCTGTTTCACGCCCTTCCCGCCCGAATGCTCGCCGTCGCCATTGGAGTCGCCGGGGTCATCGCCCCCATGCCGGCACCGGCGCTCGCCGCATCGCCCTCTACGAACGCGGAAAGTGAAATCAAGGTACGCTTCGGTCCGTTTGATCCGCTCGCCGGTGCACCCATCGCGCCGAAACGCCTGCTCTTGACTCCGAGTGAAAGCCGCTCGTCCTCCGTTCGCATCATCCAATTCCGTTCCATCCCCGGCCAAGCGTTGCGGCAACAGATCGAGTCCTTCGGCGCGAGCGTTTTGACCTACCTTCCCGACAATGCCTACGTCGTGCGCATCGCGACGAGCGATCTGGCGAAGATCCGTGCGCTTCCCGATCATCGTTGGGACGGCGCCGTCGAACCCGCATGGAAGATCGCTCCGGATCTTGGAACGCGACCTTTGTCGAAGAGATCTCGCGGAGCCCGCGGCGAGATGCTGGCGATCATCGAACTATGGCCCGATGCCGATGCGGATCGCACGGCGTCTCGACTCGACGGCGACGGTCTCGAGGTGCGTGCGGTTTGGAGAAACGACGGCCTCGAACGTTTGCTGGTCTACGCTCCTCGCACGGCACTCGAGCGTGCGGCGCGCCTCGACGACGTCTCCTTCATCGAGGAAGCCCCCGAAGCCGTCATGCGCAATGACGGAGCGACTTGGGTCGTTCAGAGCAACGTGACCGATTTCCGCCCGATCTGGGACTATGGTCTTCGCGGCGAGAATCAGGTCTTGGGCATCATCGACGGCCGCATCGACATGAACTCCTGCTACTTCGACGACGGCGGGGCGTCTCCCGGACCGAGTCATCGCAAGGTCATTGCCTACCGCTCGAGCAACGGCCTCGGAGCCGACAGCCACGGAACGCACGTTGCGGGAACCATGGCCGGAGACAGCGGCACCTACGGCGCGTGGGATACGGGCGATGGGCACGCCTTTGCTGCGAAGCTCTCGTTTTCGAACCTCGACGACGTGACCGGATCGGGCACGGCACCCTCCAACCTGATGGACCGGCTGGTCTCGGCTCATCAAGATGGCGCGCGAGCCCATTCGAATTCGTGGGGCGATGACGGGACGACGAGTTATACGACATGGTCGCGCGACATCGATGACTTCTCGTGGCAATACGAGGACTCGCTCGTGCTCTTCGCCGTCACCAACGGCTCGAAGCTCAGAACGCCGGAAAACGCCAAGAACGTGCTCGCGGTCGGAGCCACCGAACGCGAAGGAAACGCCGATACGCACTGCTCGGGAGGGGAAGGTCCAACTTCCGACGGGCGACGCAAGCCGGAGATCTACGCGCCCGGATGCAGCACGATCTCGGCCGCATCCGGACAAAGCTGCGGCACGCGAAGCATGACCGGAACCAGCATGGCCAGCCCGGCCGTGGCCGGAGCGGCGGCTTTGGTACGCCAGTACTTCGTCGAGGGTTGGTATCCCTCCGGCACGCCGATCGCCTCCGACAGCCTCACCCCTTCGGGTGCCTTGATGAAAGCCACCTTGATCAGCGGCGCGCTCGACATGACCGCCGTGGCTGGATACCCCAGCAACCTCGAAGGTTGGGGCCGCGTTCATCTCGAACGTTCGCTGTACTTCAGTGACGACTCACGCGGTCTCGTCGTGCTCGACGACGTGCGACGCGCCGATGGGCTGCAAGCCGGAGAACAGGTCGTTTACCAACTGAACGTCGAAGACGGAAGCGAAGAGCTGCGCATCACCATGGCCTTCACCGAACCGCCCGCCGCCGTGATGGCGGCCGAAGCGACGATCAACAATCTCGACCTGAAAGTCGAAGCGCCGGACGGCACCGTCTATTGGGGCAATCGCACCGACGGCAACGGAGAATCCGTCGCCGACGGCTCGCCGGATGCGATCAACAACTTGGAACAAGTTCTCTTCACGTCGCCTGCGACGGGAACCTGGGTGATCACGGTCATCGCCGATGCCGTCCCGGAAGGACCACAAGGCTATGCATTGGTGGCCACGGGGGGCGTGCGCCCCGCCTCCGGCCCCCGGCTGAAGACGGAGGGATTTCGCATCCAAGACACCGCTCCGCTCGGCAACGAAGACGAGATCTCCGATCCGGGAGAGACCTTCACCATGCCGGTGACGCTGGCCAACCGCGGAAGCGATCCCGCTTCGGCGGTCAGCGGCAGACTCACCGTCAATCGCTCAGAGTGGGTGCGCGTATTGCGAGATGACGCGCAGTGGCCTGATCTCGCCGCCGGCACATCTTCAGAGAGCCTCGCCCCTCACTACGAGATGACCGTGCTTCCCAATGCGCCCTGCGGCGAACGCGTTCGGATGAGCATCGAAGTGAATGCTGCGGAACTCGAATCCTCGCAGATCAACTACCTCACGCTCGACATCGGTGATCCGAGAACCGAGCAACAAGGACCCGCAAGAGAGATCCCCGCCTATTTCCTCGGCCAAATCAATTCACCGCTCGAAGTCACCGAAGAAGGTTTCGTACGCGAAGTCGATGTCACGGTGGACATCACGCATGGAGATATCTCCGAGTTGATGGTGATTCTGGTTTCGCCCGATCAAACGCAGGTCGTGCTGCACAACCGGACGATGCCCGGCCAAGCCGACATGCTCACGCGCTTCGATCTCGAACGCGCACCGGACGGCCCCGGCACGATGAACGACTTCGTCGGCGAAGCGATGCAGGGGCCGTGGGGCTTGCTGATCAGTGACAACCGAGCGACGCCGATCCCGCCCGGACGCTTGAACGGGTGGACGCTTCACCTTACGGCCGATCGCGCGCTCACCTGCACGCCGCTGAGTTGCGCCGATCCCACGCCGACCGAAGAAGTCCGCGCCCTTCTGATTTCGAAAAACGGCGCCGATCTCGATTTCCAGTGGGATGCGGAGCCGTCGGCCTCCGGTTACCACATCGTCGAGTCGGCTCAGCCGACGATGAGCGAAGTCGTGCTGACGGGCCGCACGAGCGGTGAAACCTCGTTCACGCTCGTCGGCGGTGCCTCCGCTACACCGCAGATCACCTACTTCCAAGTTCGCGCCATCAATTCGTGCAACTGGGAAGGCCCGTAACGAACGCGCAACATGGTCGTCTAGGCCCTAGCTGAGGCCTGAGGGCCGTTCTCGGACACGTGCCGGCCGTCCACATCGAGACCCGTGCGCGGCAGGAAGACGCGAGCCGAAGGTCTCCGACCGGAGATCCGTATTCGAGCTATGATGCGCCCGGCTTCGAGAATCGAAACGGAGACAGACCATGAATCGAGCACCCGGCAAGATGGTTCCTTGTTTGATGGCCGGCATCATTCCCGCAGTGATCATGAATCTCCCCTTCCTGGGGGATATGCTGAGCATTCTCTACATCTGCTGTTGTCTGCCGGCCTTCGTGCCCGGCATCTTCGGATCGTTCCTCCATTCCTCGCGAAGCGGGAATGCTGGCACGAGCTTCGGCCCGAGCCATGGAGCACTGGTCGGGCTGCTCTCCGGTCTCGTGTACTGGTTCACGGATACTTTCTTGGCGATCTTCAAGAGATTGGTCGGCCTCGGCCCTAGCGCAGAGGACCTTGCGGACGCCCGCGATCAGATGCACGAAGTCCTGCAGGGACTCATCGACCAGAACGTCATCACTCAATCAGACGCCGATGTCGCCATGGACTGGCTCGTCGGTGGACAACCGGGCGGGATGATCTTTGGAGCAGCCGTCTTGCTCGTGCTCATCGTCGTCTGCAGCACCATCGGCGGCACCATCGTCGGCATCATCAAGAGGCAAGACCCCGTGGGCTAGGAGTTTCGGCGATAGAGAATGCCGGAAAGCGGGCCGCACTCACCTTCCCTTTGGCAACGAGATCACGAAAGCCGTACTCACGAGCAGCTCGCTAGGACCGAAAGCGCGTCAGGGTCATCTTCCCTTTCGTCGTCCTAGCAGCACGGCGCAACCGTTTCGTTTCCGAGGCGCAAGGCCCTAGGAATCCGCAAGAAGTGCATCGGCGGCTTCCCCAAGGCGGAGCGCCGGGACGGCCACTTCCGCACCGGTCGCATCGGCCAGGGAGGGAGGAATGGCCCTCTGCACGCGCCGCAGTATCTCAGACGGAGAGCGCAAGAGAACAGGACCCCACCCTGCCACCGGGAAAGCACCTCGCATGATGTATCCCGCTCCAAAGGCTGCCGTCTTGATCATCTGCACCCGAGTGAGCACCGCGGCATCCGGCGGGAAGCCCTCCCCCGAGGTCGGCGTCCGACCCTGTTGAGCCGGAACGACCTCAAGCCGGCCCCACGACGGCCGGGCTTGGTCTCGCCAACCGGGTCGCACCATCCGAGTCGGCACCGACCCGAGTCGCCCTTCGGCGACGATTCTCCGCCCCGCCGCATCGCGAAGGCTCAGACAGGGTGCCAGAACCTGCCGATCCTCGGGAACGACTCCCCGCAGCCAGCGCGCGACTTCGCTGCGCAGCAGGTCGGCGGCGGCAAAGCCGTCGATCACCAGGGGAAGTCCGTTGGGGTGTTCGGTCGCTTCGAGCGCCCAGCCGCAGACCTCGCGCACCACGGCAGCAAGCCACCCCTCCGGCCAGCGGGGACCATCGACCGGAGTGATGCGAGCCCACTCGGGCAAGCCGGCGCGGGAACCGATCAGTAGCTGCGCATAGGTTCGGGCGATTCCCTCCGGCCGTACCCCGCCGGTCTCTTCGACCTCGGCCTGCGAGAGGTGCAGGTGAATTCGCCCCGCCGGCAGGGGAAGACTTCCCCTCGCTTCTTCCCACAAGGTCTCGCCCCAATGCATCAGCCGCTCCGACGAGTCGTCTGCGAACCCTCGGCGGGGTGTTTGGGGAATACGGCCACCCCATTGCCCGGCCTCGCCACGCTCGAGACCGCCGCCCCGGGAGCGATCATCAAGGCTTATCAGCACCTCCTCGAGCATCGACTGCTTGGCGAACCCTCGGCAAGAGTGATCAGGGTGCCGCGCTCGACCCTGATCAAGGGGGTCGGGAGCCTTTTCAGGGCCTCTTTCGACCTTGTCGGCCCTTTTCATGCGACCCATGTCATCA
>JALUUK010000782.1 GCA_027021395.1 Acidobacteriota bacterium | reverse complement strand
GAAGAACCTCAAGGACGCATTCGATTCGGAGGATGGATTCGAGGGAGCGGTAGACGTCGTCTTCTTGCTGATCATCTTCTTTCTCGTTGCGTCCTCGTTCGACAAAATCGTCAAAGAAAAGCTGGAGCTGCCCACGCGGGACCCGGATCAGGCCGTCACGACTTCAGCTCAGGATCGTGAGCGCATCGATCTCGTCATCTATCCGGATTCGCGGATTACGATGAACGGAGATGAACTGGCCATCGACGATCCCACGTCGGTCGAAGCCTATCGGAAGCTGGGAACGGCGCTCGAGAACTGGGCGGCGGACAATCGCCCGAGCGTACCGCTCGAGGAAGCGTTTTCCGTCGTCGATGTCTTCGTCACGACGGATCGCGAGTCCTATGCGGGCGCGGCCCTCAACGTGATCATGGCTTGCCTCGATCGGGGCGTGACGCCCCAGGTCATCTTCGAGGAGCCGAATCGCGCACCGGATGAAGTGCAACAGCGAGCGTCTCGGTGATTGAACGACGAAGCGAGGAGTCGCGCGAGCGGTTCTACCGATACATGAGCGCGAGTCTCGTCGTGGTGACGGCACTGATGTTGCTGCCACCCGATTGGATTCCGATCAATTTCGAGAAGAAACCGGTGGTCGAGCCTGAGGCTCGGAAGATCGAAATCGTACGACTGCCTCCAGAGACACTGCCTCCTCCTCCTCCACTTCCGCCGAAGCCGAAGAAAAAACCCGAGCCGAAACCGGAGCCCAAGCCGGAACCCAAACCGGAGCCGCCCAAGGTCGAGGTCGTGGTGGAACTCAAGCCGGTGATGCCTGAACCGGAAATCGAGATTCCTCAGCAGCAGGTGCAGCGACAGAAGCAAAAGTTGAGCACGGCGAAGATCCAACCGAACATCCGGCAGCAGGTTCAACAGCCCGATATCGATCTTCCCCAGCAGCGCCGCAGGGAAAAGCAAAGAATCGAAATGTCGGCACAGGTCGAAACGGCCAAGCTGGAGCAGCAGCAGGATATCGATATCACGGTTCCGAAGGCCGTTCCGCGCCATGAACAATCGAAATCGATCCAGGTGGCGGCGACGACGTCCGAGACCTACGTCGATCAGCAGGCCCCGGATGTCGATGTCGCAACGCCGCGTCCGGCGACGAGATCATCGGATCGTCCGGCCCTGTTGCCGGCGGCGCAGCAGTTGCGCACCGGCGTAGCCATCACCCATGCCGCAGACGCGCCGGCGGTCAATGTGCCTCGGGGGAATACCTCCAAGCCGTCTCGGGCCGCTCCTGTGGCTGTCTCGGGAAGCGTGACCAACACGAGGGTCGTCTACGACAAGAACCCCGGCGCAGCATCGGAAGTCGCGATACCAACCAACAAAGCGAGTCGGCGCGCGGGCGATGCGCCCAAGATCGCAGCGACGAACGGTGGTGACTCAGGAGTAAAATTCTCCTCCGTCCCGGTCGGCACGGGGGTGGGCGATCTGACCGGTGGGCGCGCGAAGTCCGGTCAAACACGAAAGCTAGGTGCCGTCGCATCGGCTCTCGCACGCAAGTACGGGATTCCCCTAGTCTCGATTTCATCGCTGGGAAGTCGATCTACTGAAGCTGCGCGCTGGAACATTCTGCTTCCAGAGATTAGTGATCTATACAAGCAGGCACGAGGTCTGGGCTCCTGGAACGGAGGATCCAATGACAAGGTCGTGTCTGTCGAACGTGATGGAAAGAGTCTGATCATCCGCTATCGCGATGGGATCGTGCATGTCTTGGTCCCGGGCGAAGGGGGGTTGATCAACCTCTTGGTGGCCCAGCCGAACGGAGCTCGGAAGCTGGGTTCGAAAGTACAGGAAGCCGAACATGCCCGTGCCGCTCTCTACAACTACACACGAGGTGCATCGTGATTCGTAATCGCCGTCCGACTCATGATCTTGCCCGACACCGCGTCGCGACTCTCTCGCTGGCTCTCGTTTTGACTGCCGTCGGAGCCACGGTTGCCACAACGCCTGTCCAGGCAGAAGAAGAACCATCGGCCATGCTCGAGCCCATGCGGCTGCAGGCCGTTTCCGCCTACAACGAGCGAAACTGGCAGGCGGCCTCCGAAGCGGCGGATGCCTTCGTAGCCGCTCTCGATGCCGAAGGGCTTCCTCACGCAGGGCCGAAGTTTGCGCTGGTTTCATTCATCGGTGGCCACGCCCGCTTCGAGTTGTGGAAGGCTGATCCTGGAACGTTCCCCTACGACTTCGACCGGGATGTTCTAGGCGCGATGCATGAAAGCCTCGAGATCCTCCAAGACGATCCGTTCTTCAAGCACAATATCCTGGGTACGGCATACTACGAGAAGCTCAAGCACGAGCACTACCGAAATCCGGAACTGGAGAACAAGGCCAATTGGCACCTCTACAAGGCACTTCTCGCTCGGGCGGAAGAGCTAGTCGATGCGCCGAGAGATGGTGAGGACTTTACGTCCTTCGCCAAATACGTGTTGCTCTATATCAATCGAGCATTCGAGATCGCGCGATACTCGACCGTGCCGAAGATCTATCTCGTGCGCGTCCGCGAAGCTTGCCGTCTGGGCTTCGGGAGCAAGTACGATGATCGCTTTGCCCAGTTGTACGAAGTGGTCGGCTTCGATGACGGCAATGTGCGAGCCGGCGTGTTGTGGCAAACCGGTTTGGACAAAATGAACTCGGAGGGGGAGCCGGAAGAGGTTCTGGAGGTCTTCAGTGAAGCAGCGCAGGTGACGCGCGGCTACAAGGAGCGAGCCGAGATCTATCGTCAAATGGCGGACTACTCCTCGCGCCTCGACGGACATGGCTACAAGCTGCGGGCGGTGGAGTTTGGGCGCATGGCCTTCAAGCTCGACCCGACGAACAAAGATATTCAGGTCCAGTACGGCACCAGCCTGCACGTCGTTTCTTACGCGCACTACAACGCCGGCCGTTTCGAGGAGTCCCTCAAGTCCGCCAAAGAAAGCACCTCTTTCGAGTGGGACGGCGACGAAGTGGCCTACTTCGATCTCAGTCGCTCGGAGGCCAATTTCGGCAATAAAATCAGTGCGCTCGTGCATGCTGAAAAGGCATACGACAAGGCCCGCAGAAAATATACGGGTGGGGAGCTTCAGCCCTTCTTTCAAAACTATGTGAACATTCTGAGGCAGTTCGGTCTCTCGGCGAAAGCCAGCCAGATCGAGGCGGAATTTCAAGGGAGCGGACAATGAGTAGAACGAAGAGCAGGCGCTTTGCGATCATTGCGTTCTTGGCCCTCGGGCTGGGCCTCTTCTCCGGGGTGACCGTAAATGCCGGGAACGTAGATCCGGTGGAGCGAGAACTTGGATTCGTTGCGGAACTCTATCGCGCGATCACGGGCTATCACGTCTTGTTGCAGGGCGACGGTGTGACACGCGATATGGTGGCGGCGGCACTGTACGACGTCGAACGCTATGTGGAGGAACTCGACGGCCGCTACGCCACGAACAAGCTGTTCATCGAAGATCATGCGGCCATGGAAGAGATCACTCAGACCGTGGCAAAAGCCCATCTACAAGCGGCCTTGTTGCATGCCAAGGGAGTCGATCTAGAGGGCTCGATCTCCCAATACGAGAAGGTGATCGACTTGCTCGGCTACAATCCCGTGGACTGGGAGGAAAGCATCGCGCGCTCGGCGGTGCCCGGGATGCTTCCGGGTGTATCCGAGATCGTCTTCGAGATGGCCTCTCCTCGCGAGGTCGTCGAGGATCTCAAACGATTCTGGGCGGCGGGAGTGGTGACGCGCTTCAAAGTCGAAGAATATGGGTCTGCATCGCGTCAGGCTTTCAAGATCGAGCGCATCGGCGGCCGCAAGGATCCTTTCTCCGAAGCCGCTTTCGCGCTTGCATCCGAGCGTTTTTCGGAGCGTATCGCCGAGGGGCTCGAGGAATTTCGCGTCGTTTTGCCGCCCGGACGATATCGAGTGAGTGCGGCGGATCCGACCGTGGAAACCTTGGAAGTCGCTCTGTCGCGCGGAGGCGTGCCGGATCCGATCGTCTTGAATCCGAATACCTTCAATTTCGAATTCGCGTCTCCTGATGAGAAGTGCGCCTTGACGATGACGATCAACGGACTGACCGTGAAGAACTTTCAGGGGCTCAGCTACGGGACCTATCGCGTACGTTCGGCTCCAGGATGCACTCGACGTATTCCCGACAAGATCACGGTGGAGCAAAACTCTGAAGTCTCATTGCGCACCGAGCCCGAGCGCCTCGACTATGTCAAAGAGGGGCAGCCGATCTTCCTCTTCATCACCACTCCGCCCGGCAGCACCTATACCCTGCGCATGTGACCACGAGTCAGTCATCGCCGGCTTCGAGATGGAGGGAGCGATACTTCGCTTCTTCCGCCTCGACCGATTTGTGCAGACTTGCGGCCATCGGGCCGGACCATCCGGGAAGAGATTTTCGCTCCTCGAGCCCGAGAACTTCGATGACCGGCGTGATTCGTCCGGTGCTGTTGGTGAGCAGGAGTTCCTGTGTTCTCGCGAGGTCGGAATCGCGCAAGGTCGATATGGTGACGGCGTCGGGACTCACAGATTCGAGGATGATCTGACGCATGATCCCCGGCAGGCATCCACGTTCGACCGGTGGCGTGACGAGGCGTCCATCGAGCACGGCGAAGATGTTGGAAACGCTGCCCTCGAATATCTCGCCGTCGTCGGTCGTCAGCAGCGCTTCCCACGCTCCCCGTCGGAGGGCCTGCTCGCGTGCGAGGACGTGGCGCAATCGGTTGGTCGACTTGAGTTGGGCGAGTGCGGCGGAACCGATGGACTCGCGGACGATGAGAACACGCGCCCCTTCCTGCGGCGGCCGAGAGACGTCACGTGCGCCGATGATCAAGGTCGGGCCGCGATCGGGGACTCCACGCGTGAGCGTGATACGTATGGCCGCATTCCCATCGAGCTCTCGGCAGTATTCGAGGACCGCGAGGCGGAGATCCCATTTTAGCGGCCATTCTAGGCCGATATGAGTCGAGCCGCGCCGAAGCCGATCGAGATGCCGCTCGAGAAAGTAGACGCATCCGTCTTCGAAGAGCAGGGTTTCGAAAACAGCCAAGCCGAGGTGCAAGCCTTGATCGCTGGGGGAGACTCGACCCTCTCCGGGAGCGTGGATCATGCCGTTGATCCACGTGGGATAGTCTTCGGAAATCATGGAGACGCCTCTTGGTGTCGAGTACTGCGGAGAGATGGATGTCGACCGTTGCCGAGACAGGCGGCGATGGCTTCGCCCTTGAGCCGTGTTTCTTCTTCCTCGAGGGCGGCGATGGATCCCCATGTGATGCCGCTGCCGACATGGAAGGTGACTTCAGCTTCGTCGGCGTTTCCCTCCGGCTCCGGCTTCCAGATCATCGTCCGAATCAAGATGTTCAGGAGCGCGTGCCCGCGGGTATCGATGAAGCCGGCCGACCCGGTGAAAAAACCGCGGCCCTCCTCTTCGAGCGCGGCGATGATCTCCATGCTGCGCAGCTTAGGAGCACCGGTGATCGAGCCTCCGGGGAAAAGAGCGCCGAGCGCGTGAATCGCATCGCGCCCCTCCGCGAGTTTGCAGGAGACGTCGGCGACGAGATGGTGCAAGTTGGTGTAGGTTTCGAGGCGTGGGTATGGTCCGACACGGACGCTGCCCGGCACGGCGACCCGCCCGAGATCGTTGCGCTCGAGGTCGACGATCATCGTCAGTTCCGCGCGGTCCTTTGCGCTTTCCAAGAGTCGACGGCGCGCCTCGGCATCCGTTGCCGGATGGCTCGAAC
>JALUUK010000781.1 GCA_027021395.1 Acidobacteriota bacterium | reverse complement strand
CCGCAAGAACTTCGAGCAGGTTTTCGCCCGCAAAGAACTTCCGGACGAGATTCCACGGATCGAAATCCGTGTTGAAGAAGAGACGGCTTGGCTGCCCAAGGTGCTCGTCGAGGCGGGTCTGGCCAAATCGACGAGCGATGCCCGCCGTCTGATACAGCAAGGCGGAGTCAAGGTCGACGGAGAACGAGTCTCGCTCGATTGCGCAGATTTGGCCGTCGGCGAGGAGTATCTGCTGCAGGTCGGCAAACGTCGTTTCGCACGCATTCGCCTAGGCTAGGAACCCGCGCGGCGAAAAAAGCCGGCAACGGTTCGCAGCCGATCCCCCTTGCAGCTTCGGCGCAGCCGTTTCCCTTCGCCTTGGTGCGTACCGAGATCCGAGGCGAGGTGTCGCGCGTAAAGCTGCGAAGGCTGCAAATGAAGATCTTGCTGCGAGCCCGCATCGTTTCGACCACAAAGGCTTCCGGGATTCTGCGCAGCCGGGGCGTTGCTTCGAGGGCGGGCGTATGCGACGGGTTTGCCGTAGAAGGACAGAGGCGGTAGCCTGCCGCCTATGCAGGGGAAGATTCTCGTAACCGGCATTCGCTACCATGCGTTCCATGGTTTGACCGAAATGGAACGCCAGGTCGGCGTGCGCCACTGTGTCGATGTCGAAATGATCGCCGATATCGGGCGGGCGGTCGAGTGCGACCATATCGAGGCTACGATCGACTATCGGAAGGTGCATGAGATCGTCATACAGGTCGCGCGAGAGAACTCCTTTCATCTGCTCGAGACGCTCGCCGGACACATTGCTCGGCGGATTCTCGTTGCATTGCCGTGCACGGAAGTCACCGTTCGTCTCCGAAAGGAAACGCCGGTGCTCGACGGTATGGTCGACAGTGTCGGAGTGGAACTGACGCTCGAGCGGGAGGAGACTCGAGAATGATTCTGCGGCGCCGCTATGCATTCGAGGCGAGCCATGTTCTCCCGCATCATCCGGGCAGATGCGCACGTCTTCATGGGCACTCCTATGCCTTTGTCGTAGAGTTGGATGGGCCGATCGATCCCGTGCAAGGATTCGTTTTTGATTTCGACCAACTAGATCAGATCGTCGAAGAACATGTGATCGCTCACTTGGATCACTATCACCTCAATGACATCATCGAAAACCCAACGGCGGAACATATCGCCATTTGGATCTACCGCAGGTTGCGCGAGATGGTGGACATCCTGACGGCCGTGGAAGTTTTCGAGGTGGAGGGAGCCTCGGTACTTTATCGCGGCGAAGCGGAGCCGGAATGAATCGTGAGCGAATGCAAGAAGGAATGCGCCTGTTTCTCGACGGATTGCTCGAGGAAACGGAGGGTTTTTCGCGAAGCGACCGCGCGGAGATTCTTACGCTCGGTCCGTCGCGGGTCAGTCGCGCATTCGCCGATGATCTGCTCTCGGGATACGAGGTGGACCTCGAGGAGATCATTCAACCCATGCAGGTCGAGGAGGTTCAAGGACCCGTCGTCTTGAGCAATCTATCCTTCTCATCGGTCTGCGCGCATCATCTGCTTCCTTTCAGTGGAAGAGTGCACTTGGGATACCGGCCGCAGACTCTTCTTGCCGGACTCGGGCAAATCGCCCGCCTCGTGGATGCGCTCTCTCGGCGATTGACTCTGCAGGAGGGCCTCGCGGTCGGCATCGCGGAGCACTTGATGAGCGCGCTCGATCCGAGCGCGCTCGTCGTGCGAATCGAAGCCGAACATACCTGCCTCGCAGCTCGAGGCGCGCGCGACAATACCCACCGCTACATTTGCCAGGAGTGCCGAGGGACACCGGACGAGGAAGTCATGCGTCTCGTGGATCAGGCTAGCCGGTGATGCGAGCCCGAGCTAGAATCCGCGACGGGGTCGTGAGGGTGATTTCGCTGCGCACGCTCCTAGAACGCTGCTAGATGCGAAAGGGAAAAGACGCGATGAATATTCAGGTCGAAGATCACGGAAAGGTTTGCATCATTTCTCCGCAAGGAGACATCAGTGTCGGCGAAGGTGATGTCGCGCTACGCGAGTCCGTGCAGGTGCAAACCGAGCGTGGTTGCTCGCGCATCGTGCTCAACCTCGAAGGCGTCCGCTACATGGATAGCGCGGGAATCGGCGAATTGGTGGCTTGCCTCAAGCGGGTGCGTGAAGCCGGGGGTGATCTCAAAGTCTGTAGCGTGAATCAGCGTGTTTCCGATGCTTTCCACGCGTTGCAATTGGTGAAGATTTTGGGGATCTACAAGGATTCCGAAGAGGCCATTGCGTCCTTCGTGTGAGCGAGTCGTTTCCATTTCGGGACGAAATCGGGGCCGGTACGAACTTCGTTCGTGACCATCGTGTGTTTTGCGGCATGATGGCGACCATGAAGCCCTTCGATGCAATGATATCCGCCATGGCGAAGGCGCTGCCGTTTCTTTGGGCGGCGTTCTTTGCGGCCGATGCGGTTGCCCAGGCGGGGCAAGAAGGGCGCATTCTCACCTTGCCGGAGGCGGCCCCGAGCCTCACTTTGCGCATCGATCCCGGATTTGAGGTTGCCCGGCCGAGCATTCGTATCGGTTTGACCGGGGGGGATCGGGCGATGATCGAGGTTGGCGCCCAAGGTGGCGGCGCCCGGGGATTCCGGATTCTCGACGGCGACAGCGGCGTGCAAATCGGCGCAGATCGACGGGATGGCTTGCGTGTCGTGCGAGCGGGCGGGGAAGCGGGTCGTCGGCAAGCTTTCTATCAGATCCAAGCCGGTGCCTTTCGGGATCGGGACAAGGCGCTGGAAACGTCGCTTCGTCTCGAGCGGGAGTTCGAGCTTCCCGCGCGCATCGTCTGGCAACCCGACCGCTTGGTGTGGCGAGTGCGCCTGGGGGAGGAGGAAGATCGGCAGTCGCTGAGTGAAGCGCTGCTCGGCGTTCGTGCTTTCGGCTATCCCGATGCATGGATTACACGCCAGAACAAGACGAAGGTCGAGGGTGGTGCGTTGGCCCTGATCGATGCGGATTGGAACGTGGAGAAGACGGAGAGCCGTGCTCTCGTTTTCGTTCCTCTCGGCGGAGCGCGGGTCACCGTAGCGGACCGGCCCTACCGCGGGCTGATCGAAATTCGTATCGAGGATACCGGCGACCTGCTGGCCATCAACGAAGTGCATCTCGAAGAGTACCTGCTCGGTGTGGTTCCCGCGGAACTCGGTCCGGCGCAGTTTCCCGAGATCGAGGCACTCAAGGCTCAGACCATTGCGGCGCGCACTTATGCGCTCGGTAACCTCGGGCAATTTGCGGAGAGGGGATTCGATGTTTGCGATACTCCGCGCTGTCAGGCCTACCATGGTGCTCGTGTCGAGCATGCCTTGAGTTCGCGCGCGGTGCGCGAGACGGCTGGAGAGATACTCGTCTACGACGGGAGGCCGATCATGGCGCTCTACACTTCCACGGCTGGGGGTGCGACGGAGGACGTTCATACGGTTTTTCCGGAATGGAGATACCCGTACCTTCAGGGGGTGCTCTCCGGGCCGAGCGTCGCCGATGCCACCGCCGCGTTGAAGACGGTCGAGGGGCGCGTTCCCCCGGAATCCCCGGATCATCTTTCCGCCTTGGGCGAACCGACTCCTCTCGACTTGGCTCTCTTGCGCGCACACGGGATCGTCGCGGACGAGGCGCTCGATCCCGTATGGAGGCGAGTTTCCCTCGGAGCAGAGGAACTCGTCGGGTGGATCACGGCACTCAACCAAGCGGCGGGAATTCCCGCTCCGCCGGTATTCGAGGGATCACCTCGGCGGATTGCGCTCTGGGAATGGTGGGACCGCGCACTCGGACCCGCGGCCCGTGGTGTGGGTTTGGTCGCCGAAGGCGACGGTTCGTTTCTGTTGCAAGTCGTCGACCGCGTGGAGCTCGATTCCACGCAGCGAGAGCTGTTGGCGCGGTTGATCGTCGCTGGAATCGTCCGGCCTCCCTTCGATGGGCGCATTCGGCCGGAGCGGACTCCGACACGCGCCGAGGCTCTCGGCTGGGTTTCTCGTGCGGCCGGGGTCTATGACGTGCTTTCTCGACGGCGCGGGGTTTATCGGGGAAGTGGGGCGGAGGCCGAATCCGTGACGCTCGAAGTGGGACGCAAGACCATGACCTTCACCGTGGATCAGCAGACCGCCCTCTTGGCCCAGAACGGAGGAGGATGGTCGCCGGTTTCTCGCGTCGAGATGATGCTTGGGGACGAGGTGATCTTCGTCGACGACGGAAGGGGGAGGCTCTCGCTCTTGGCGCTGAAGCAGCGGCGAGGGCGGGCAGACGATCGAAGCGGCTCGCGTTTTCGCTGGACGCGGAATCGGAGTCGGGCGGAACTCGAGGCGGGAGTGAATGCCGAAGTGCAGGTCGGGCGCTTGCTGGATCTGCGCGTCTTGGCTCGCGGTGTTTCCGGGCGGGTCGAAAGACTGGAAGTCATCGGGACGAAGGGCAAGGCGGAGATTCACGGATTCCGCATGCGCCGGGTTCTCGGTCTACCGGAGACTCTCTTCTGGCTCGACGTTCAACACGAGGAGGACGGTACGATTCGCCGTGTCGTCTTTCACGGCCGAGGGTGGGGCCACGGCGTCGGTCTTTGCCAGATAGGCGCATTCGGTATGGCACGCCGCGGAGCGGAGTACCGGAGGATTCTCTCTCACTACTACCAGGGCGCGACGCTCGTTCGTGTTTCGCGCGATGATCTCACTCTCGGACGGGAGGGACCATGAGCACCACCGCCGGCCGAGATGGCGAGCGTGGAATGCTGATCATCGTCTTGCTCCTCTTGCTCCTGCTCGTTGGGCGGCGGCTCGCAGCTTTGACATGATGCCTCTTCTGGCCGTTTTCGGAGCGACCGGGACCGGCAAGACCGATCTCGCGCTGCGTATCGCCGATCGACTCCCCTGTCACCTCATATCGTGCGATGCGGTTCAGGTCTATCGCGACCTGCGAGCGGCCACCGCCAAGCCCCGAGGAGCGGAAAACCGGCATCCCTGGGCGATGATCTCGGTGGTCGAGGCGGACCGCGCGATCAATTTAGGCGAATGGGTGCGCATGGCCGAGGCCGAGGCTCGTTGGGCGTGGAGCAGTGGGCGTCTGCCGGTCGTCGTCGGCGGCACGGGCTTATACCTCCGCGGGCTGGTGAAGGGGGTGGCGAAGGCGCCACCGCGGGACGATGCGGTCAGAGCGCGGCTGACCAGTCTTGCGGACAAGCACGGAACGAGGTTTCTGCATCGCGTCATCACTCGCCTCGACCCGAAAACGGCCGAAGGCTTGATGCCCGGGGATCGACAGCGGTTGATTCGCGCGCTCGAGGTCGTCGTCTCGGGGCTTTCGCTGCGAGAGCTGCAGGGTGAGGGCTGGCGAGGACCGGATCGCTTTGATGTCTTGCGCATCGGCTTGAGGCTTCCAAGAGAGGTTCTCTACACACGCCTCGATGCTCGAGTCGAGGCCTTTTTTCGTGACGGGCTTTCCGCTGAATGCCGCTGGCTGCTCGAGCGAAGACGCTTGCCCCCGACGGCGCATGCGTGGAAGGCCATTGGCTATCGTGATCTTCTCGACCGGTTGGAGGGGCGCAGTGCCGGAGGCGAGGAGGAAATGATTCGGCGGGTTCAGCAAAGCACTCGCCGCTACGCCAAACGACAGGAGACGTGGTTTCGCGGCGAATCCCCGACGCAGTGGTTCGATCCCGAGCACGAGGCGACCGAACGCACGGTCTTGGAATTGAGTCGGAAGCTATGGCGAAACGGGTTGCGCGCAGCAGGTGAGAAAAACGC
>JALUUK010000780.1 GCA_027021395.1 Acidobacteriota bacterium | reverse complement strand
CAGTGCAGATGCGGTTCGCTGCGGCGAACGGCGAGTCCGGGAATTCCGATATCCGCCACGACGAGTTCGCCGCAGCAGGATTCCGCAGGGGGCAGCACGGCGGCCACCTTGGCTCGGGCGAAGCAGATGGTCAGATCCGCGCTCACCGCCGGCCCGGGCACGACACCGGTCGAGGCGAAAAGGCCCGAGGGAAGATCGACTGCGACGACGAAGGTGCCCGAAGCATTGATCGCATCGACCACGTCGGCGTAGAAGCCGTCGAGCGCGCGATTGAGACCCGTACCGAAGATCGCATCGACGATCACGTCGCCCCGCCGAAAGCGCGGCCAGCCGACGCGAAAGGACTCCTCATCGACCAAGACACGGGTCCGGCCGCCCATGCCTTCCCAAGCGGCCGCCATCGTCGCGGCATCACCGGTCAATTGCTCGAGCGTGCATCCCGCGAGCACGACCTGAACATCGTACCCGCGTTGGTGAAGCTGCCGGGCGACGACGAAGCCGTCTCCGCCGTTGTTGCCGCGCCCCGCGACGATGGTCGTGCGGCAGTGCTCGAGTCCGTCGATCTGTTCGCGCATCACCTCGGCCACGCGCAGTCCCGCGTTTTCCATCAAGATCAAGCCCGGAATCCGCATCTCCTCGATCGCGATGCGGTCGGCTTCTCGCATTTGTTCTGCCGTGAGGATCTCCATCCAACACCTCTTTCGGGGGAACGCCCCGCGCGGCCTTATCGTACCAGCCCCGCGGCCTCGAAACGCGAGGATCGGAGATTGCGGATTCGGAAGAGGCGGCTCATGCTCGGTGGATGAGCGGCATCGTCGAAATCGAGGTCACCGACGTCAGCGTGGAGGGCTGGGGGATCGGCCGACACGAGGGGAAGGTCGTCTTCATCGAGCAGGCCCTGCCCGGCGATCGCGTGCTTGCGCGGATCACGGAGAGCCGCCGGGGTTTCGACCGGGCCGAGGTGCATCATATTCTGGCGGAGTCGAAAGATCGCCGCATACCGGCCTGCGAGATCCAGGGGCGATGCGGCGGTTGCCCGCTGATGCCGCTGAACGAGGAAGCGGCGCTTAGGATCAAGGTGCGGCATCTCGAAGAGGTGCTGCGCCGGGTCGGGCGCCTCGATCTTGCCGTCCATCGGGTGATTCGCTCGCCTCAGGATCTCGCATACCGAAACCGTGTTCGTTTCGCGCTCGAGAGCACGGAGTCGGGTGTGCGCATCGGTTTTCGCCGTCGCGGAGAGGCGCGGCACTTCGTGGAGGTTTCCCGCTGCCGCCTCCTTCCCGAGCGCGGAACTCGGCTTGCACGGGATCTGGCCTCGCGTTTGCCTCGCGCGGCGCGAGTCGACGCCCTGACCGTGCGTCATGCTCGAGAGGGCCGGTGCTGGCTGCTGGTCCTGCACGGCGCTGCATCGCCGTGCGCGGCTCTTTCTCGTGCGGCATCGAGTTTCTTGGGTGCCCACGAAGACGTCATCGGAGTCACCCATCACGAGGAGAGGGCGCGAGAGGTGGTCGAAGCCACGGTGCTCGCAGGGCGCGGAGTGATCGAGGAGAGGATCGGGTCGATCTCGGTGCCGGTTTCTTCGTCGGTGTTCTTGCAGGTCAATACGAAGGCCGCGGAGCGGCTCTATGGCGAAGTGCGCTCCATGATCGCCGGGGAGGAAGCTCCGAAGACGGTTCTCGATCTCTACTGCGGTCTCGGCATGATCGGTTTGTTCTGCTGCGCTCCGCAGACCTCCGTGCTCGGCGTCGAAAGTCATCTCGAGTCGGTGGAGATCGGTCGTGCGATGATCCGCGCGCAGGCGCGCCGAGGATTCGAACTCGTCGCAGCGAAAGCCGCCGACTTCGTGGAGGAAGTGATCGGCGAGCAACGACCTGCCGATTCCGATCGGCGTTTCGATGTCATCGTCATGAATCCTCCCCGTGCAGGAGCCGGTCGTGCGCTCGTCGAAAAGATCGTGCGCCTTTCACCGCGGCGCATCGTGATGGTCTCGTGCCACGATGCCGCCATGGCGCGGGATCTCCAAGTTCTCGCGGAACATGGCTATGACGTCACGCGCATGAGCGCCGTGGATCTCTTTCCGCAGACCACCCATCTCGAAATCGTGGCCTTGGTCGAGCCCCAACAAACGAGGTGAGTGCATGCGAAGCGCTCGCTTGATGGCGCTCGTCTTGCTGTGGCCGCTGCACTCCACGGCGGCGCAGTGCGTTGCTGAAGGAGCGAGCGCGCTTCGCCTCGGTGCGCGCGAGTGGTTCGAAGCCGGCGCGCGTGCAGCTCTCGATAGCGATCCGCGCTGCGCGTTCTTGGGCTCGGCGATGCTCGATATCAGCGACCATTTCGGAGCCGATGCCTGCACGAGCATGCGCCGGCTCGAAGACTCCGAGTGGACGGCCGAGAGCGCCGATCTGCTGGCGATCCAAGCCGAAATGTCGCTTCGTTGCGGCAAGCCACTCGCGGCGGCCTCGCTCGCCCGTGCGACTCTTCGCATCGATCGGGGATCGCACTTGGCGTGGTTGGTGCTCGCCGAGGTGCTCGCTTCGCGATGGCGGCGAGAGTCGGCCCGGGCGGCTTTCGAGCAGGTGCTCGCCTCAGACCCTAGGCAGCCGCGTGCGCTTTGGGGGATGCCCGCCGTCGTCGATAGTCGCGAGGAAGGGATCGCCTACTTCAAGCGCTACCTCGCCGTCGCGCTCTCGCGAGGCGAGACACGAGAGAGGATCCGCATGGCGGGCGATGGTCTCGCCATGCTCGAAGCCCTCGGGGATCGCGAGACGTGGACCTTGAAAAAAGCCGACTTGCCGGGGACGATTCCTCTCACGCCGCTTTCGACGCGTCTAGCCCATGTGGGGGGATGGGTTCTGCGCTGTGAGATCGGAGATGCGCGCAAGGTTCCCGCTCTGCTCGACAGTGGTGCTTCGGGTCTGCATGTCGCTCCGCGCACCTCCCGCAGAGCGCGCCTCGACGAAGTCTCGAGCGCGACCCTCGTTGGGGGCGGGGGTGCGGGAAGACATGCCGTTCGTCGCGGGCTCTATTCGCATCTCGATCTCGGGCCGTTGGTCTACGCTTCGCCGATCGGAGTCGTCGCTCCGCGCTCGTTGCATCCTCGCGGCGCCTATCGTGCCATCGTCGGCTTGGATCTTTTCGGCGGCACCGAGGTGGAAATCGATCTCGACCGGCGCATGATGCGGATTCGTGAGGCGGAAAGCCTGGTCGAGACCGGAGATCCGCTCGAGGAAAAGATCATCGGGAGTGGTGACGGGGCGATCCCGCTTTTTCGTTTCGAAGGTCAGCTCCTCGCCCCGATCGAGATACGTGCCGGTCGTCGCAGCGTGCACACCTTGGCGCTGGTGGACACCGGCGCATCCAAGACCTTGCTCGACCGTTCGGTGGCGGAGCGCCTTCCCGGTTTGCGGAAGGGCGGCCGTCGCGCCGGTCGCGGCTACGGGGGCGCGATCCCCTACGTCGGAGAGGTCCATAGCCTTCGGATCGATCTCGGCGGCGCCGTTGCGGATCTCAGGTCCGTGGCGGTGATCGATCTTGCCCAACGCGCTCGGCTGATCGGGGTCCGGGTGGGCGCCTTCGTGGGGCTCGACTTCATCGCGCAGCATCGACTGATCTTCGATCTCGAATCCGGCACGCTGAAGCTTCCGTCGTCCGAGTCGGCGCGCACGGAAGAGGCACGTCATCGGTGATCAGCGGTCACGCCACCGTCACGGGGCGAAAAGCTCAGGCATCGGCCGTCGGCGAATCGACCGCACCTCGAGCGCTGCCCCTCTTGATCGCTCCGTACCTGCGCTCGAAGCGGGTGAGGTTGTCGGTGAGCGCATCGAGCAGGGCGGCGGCGTGGGCCGGCGTGGTGATGATTCGCGAGACGACGGAGCCCTGGGGCGGGAAATCGGCGATGAAATCGAGGATGAATTCTTCTCGGCTGTGCGCGACGATCACCTTGTTCGCGTACCGCCCGCACTGCTTGTCTTCTGCGATCCGGACGTTGAGTTGGGGGCTTGCTTTTTTCGGGCTCGGGGGCTCGGCCATGGCGTGGTCTCCGTTGCTTCCAATGCTCCATACGGCGCGGCGTCGCGTTCTTCGCCGCATACGCAGCCCAACCGGGTTAGCCCGGAGTCGGGATGGGAGGAAAATCAGTTTCTCTCAGGGTGCCCTCGAGCGCCAGCAGGGCGCCTTCGACGGCGATCCGCGGGTTGCGGTTGAAGATCTCCATCTCGCGTCGAAGTCGGTAGACCATCGCCGAACGTTCGAGCGCTTGATCGGTTGCGAGCCGAGGGGCGGCCTCGAGCAGGGTGCGAGCCTGCTCTTCGGCCAGCACGAGGGTAGGGGCGCCGGCAAGATGGGCGGAGAGATCGCGCAGAATTTCGAGCAGGGTTTCGAGCGCGGCCCGGGCTTGCGGGCCGTCGGGGCCGAGCGTCTCCCCGGCGGCGACGGCGAGCGCTCCCGGCGGCATCGTGCCGACTTGGGCGAGAATCTTCAGCCAAGTTTCGACGCGAGGCGCTTCGTCGTCGCCGATGCAGCGAGCCCGATCCAGGCTTCCGCGGGCGCGTTCCGCCCGCCGGCGGGCGCTTTGCGGACTCTCTCCTTCACCGATCAGGATACTTTCGATGACCTCGGGGCTCAGGGCGCCGAAACGCAATTCCTGAACTCGCGAGCGGACGGTGATCGGCAATGACCATGGCGCGTCGGTCACTAGAATCAACACGCCGAAGGCGGGCGGTTCTTCGAGAACTTTGAGCAGAGCGTTGGCGGCTTCGGATGAAAGACGGTCCGCCGGCTCGACGATGTAGACGCGATGCGAGAGCGAAAAGGGATGCAAAGACATCGAATGCACCAAGTCCCGGCTTTGTTGGACGGAGATCCGTGCCCTCTGTGCGGGGACGGAGATGATGCCCACGTCCGGATAGGTGTAGGTTCCGGATGTCTTACCGCCGCGCGCGCGGAGGTCCGTGGCGGCAGAGGCTTCCGCGACGCGATGACATGCCGCGCACACTTGACAAGCGTCGTCCCCGCGTCGATCGGAACAGAGCAAAGAGGCGGCGAACGCTCGCGCTGCGGTGAGTTTTCCGACGCCGGTCGGCCCTGAAAACAGCATGGGCGCTATGATGTCATCGGTCGAGAGATGCGCGCGCAAGCGCTCGATGGCGCGGGCCTGTCCCTCGAGAGAGGAGAGCCGTGGTGGTGGCGGATAACCCTGACCGGATGCCGGTGTCTTCTTCATCGCGGAAACTCCAAGGTGCTTCATCTTCGGAAAGGGAGCGCGCACGCCGCCGCGCGATGAGACGGGGCGCGGCGGAACTTAGACGACAAGGGTACCGCCTGATAGGGGGGGTTGACGAGGCGGGTACCGGACCGTTGGCCGGCCCACTGATCGCGGCGGCGGTGATCCTGCCGCCCGGAGTGCGGCTTCCGGGTGTCGACGATTCCAAGAAGCTCCGTCCCGAAGCGAGGGAGTCTTGGGCGCAGCAGATTCGGGAGAAAGCCGTGGCCCATGCCTTCGGGGAAGTCAGCGTCGAAGAGATCGAGCGCGTGGGACCCTATGAGGGGTCCATCCGGGCGATGATGCGTGCCGTCTCCGGTCTCGCGCCCCAGCCGGACTATCTGCTCAGCGACGCGCGTCGGCTTCCGCTCGAGTCGATTCCTCATCGCGCGGTGATTCACGGAGACCGACGCCACCTCGTGATTGCGGCGGCGAGCATTCTCGCCAAGGTGCACCGCGATCGTTTGATGGTGGAGATGGAGCAGGTCTTCCCCGGATACGGCTTCGCTCGCCACAAGGGGTATGGGACGCGGGAGCATCTTGGCGCGCTAGACCGCCTTGGCGTATGTCCCGCGCATCGCAAA
>JALUUK010000779.1 GCA_027021395.1 Acidobacteriota bacterium | reverse complement strand
GGCCAACGTCACGGAGACGGCCACCAAAGTTAGAGTGTACCCCCCCCCCTTGTTTACTTGCTTTTGATCGACGGTTTGCGGTCTGACCGATGAACATATCGCCTCTCCTCCTTTGTCGGAACCCCTCACCTAAGAGAATAAATGTACCACGCTTCGATAGATGTTTTTGAAACAATCCGTCTTCGCCGTGTAAGCCAAAGATTCATCGGAAGATAGGCACGCTCATTTGACTGCTACAGCTCGTTCATCAGCGCCGAAGATACCTCGAAGACACTTGGGTTCGGGCCCGTGTGCGGTTGCGCGCAACATGGCGCACCGCCCGCTAGAGAGGGCTTTGTCGAGCACGGCCGAATGGAAATGGTGGGTAAGAAGATGCCCTGTCCATCCGTTTTGCCGGGCCATCAGGGTGTCTCGTCGCTGCAGGCGTTGACCGAAACGAAGCGAAAAAAACGGGTCTTCGCATCCGTCGCGGGGTTCTCGTCCTCGAAGAAGAGCGCCTCGGTTGTCCCAGGATCTTGCGGAACGGAAAAGCCAGCGGACCCCAGCGCGGCTCGTCGCGCCCGTCGCAGACAAGCGCCGGCGCTCGCAGGACAGTTCCAAGATCATCTAGAAGTCGGAGCGCTCCGGATGGCGTGGACTCTAGGCGGAGGATGGGCCGCAGCAGACATGAACGCAGACTGTCATGCGGCGATGGTTTCCAACTTTGTACGAGAGCATCCGGAGAGGAAGAAGCGTCCCGGTCCCGAGAGGCGGAGGCGATGGAAGCGCTCGGCCTAGACGAAGCGATCCTCCCGCCCTACCGGAACCTCGTCCGAGCGCACGCGGAGGGCGTTCGCGTCGCGAGGTGCCCGGGAGGCGGAACTTCTGTCGCGAGTGAGCTTGGTGGGAGATTTCGGGGCAAAAAGAGGTAGAATGCGCCGGAGTGCATCGGCTACGGCAGAAAACGGTTGGGCCCTTGGGAGACGACGACATGTCCTTCAAGATAGATCAGCTTGAATCCATCACGGTCTTGCGTGCGCAAGGCGATATCATGTTCGGCCGCGGCGACATTGAAATGCGAGACACCGTCAAGGCGCAGCTCGCAGAGGGTCATCGCCGCATCGTGCTAGACCTCAGCGGCGTGCGCATCATGGACAGCGCGGGACTCGGTGAATTGGTGGCCAGCCTCAAGCGCGTGCGCGAGGTCGACGGCGAACTCAAGATCTTCGGGATCTCTTCGCGAGTTTCCGACGCGCTGCACAAATCCCGCCTCGTCGAGATTCTCGACATCTACTCCACCGAACGAGAAGCGATCGCCGCCTTCCTGCATTGATCGCTCATATTCCGACCGTAAGCATCCCCCGCAGCCGCTCCCTTCCCTCTTCGTTCCGCCGCCCGCTCTCGAACAAGGGAGGTTCGGTAGCGATCCGCGCCCCATCCGAACGACGAGCCATGGTCCGGGCCACGAGCGGCGCCGGGAGGGGCCGAATTCCCGGAAGCGGGAGTCAACAATCTTCGCGCCACGTTGGGCACCGTCCTAGGGGCGCACAGCGGAATCGGTGCGTGCTGCGGAGATGAAGGTTGCTCGAGAAATCCCTCACGACCGGATTCGAGCCGCGCGCGAGGCGCCAAGTGCCGCGCCACCTCCCGCGAGACTGCTCGATCGCGGCTCGGGACTAGCGATCGGAGCTTTTGGCTTTCATCGCCTCGGCGAGCGTTGCCGCGAGATTCGCTGCCTCGATGCCTTGCAGGACACGCACGGCGTCGCTGCGGGAAGGATCCCATCTCTTTTCGAAAGCTTCGACAGAGGGCGTGGCGCGGACGAGGGGAATCGCCGCCTGCGCGAGGACTCCGCCGCGAATCCGAGCGAGCGCGATGCCGGCGATCTTGACGCCGTCGACGGCGATCTCGTTCTTGTCGGTTCGCGCAAAACAGATCTCCGCTCGACGCGGCGGCAAGACCTCGGTTCTGCTGACCATCGCCTCGGCTCCCAAGCGACGGCAAGCCTCGGCGATCATCTCGCCAAGCCAGCTCGCCGCCGAGCGGAAGTCTCCCGGACGCAGCGGTCCGGCAAGCGCGAGACTGACGGCGAGATCCCCTGCGAGGTGCAGAAGCCAACCGCCTCCCGTCGGCCGTCGCACCGTTTGCACCTGGAGGTGCTCGGCATCCTCGCAAAGCTCCTCGGGCACACGCTGCGCATGACCGTAAGTGAGCGTCGGCCCCGACCAACCGTGCGTACGACAGACGGCGCCGGTGACGGCGCTTCCGGCCTCGGCGAGCACTTCGAGATCGCGCTCCATGGCGAGCGCTCCATCTTCATCGCCGCCGAGCAGAAGTTCAGAAAGATGCCGTGTGCTCATCGATCGCCGAATCTCCCGTCATTCCTTCGCAGGGCGCGAAGATGCGCCATCTCGTCATGGAGCGCTCGTCGAACGCCGATCATTCCATCTCTGCCGCTGCCTTGGCAATCTTCGGTCTTCGGCGGAGGCGATCGCCGCCTCTTCGTGCACCCTCAGCGCCTCGGGCGCCGAGTGAGAGTCGGAGTTGGGCAAGAGGCCGAAAAAGATGGGGAGACATGACAAAGCTCCCTTCCCGCGAGGGGGAAGGGAGCGGCGGCCGGCCCGTCACTCTCCAGCGTCAAGGGAAGGGGGTTGGGAAGGGGTGTTGGTCAGGCAATCCGCGTCAATCCGCTTGACCGACCGCCGCATGGGTGACGCGCCCCGCGCGCCATCCTGCTTGCTTCCGTCTATTGCAGGATGCGTGCCAGCGGTAAAAATCCCGCAGTGATTCCGGCCTGCTGGTGCTTTTCCCGAGGAAAGGTCCGTGAGTTTACGGGGCTCCGTGGGACCTAGGGGTTTACGGGCCGGAAAACGTCGGTTTTTTCGGCTGCGTTCGTGACCGTCGGCGTGGGTTCCTCTGCGTTCACTTTCGGCCAAAAGCGTCAAATTTCCGCCGCTCGTGCGTCAAGAATTTGCCGCTCCGATCTGCGCTTTCCACTTTTCGATCCCGGCATTCTTGGGTTCGAGTTCCGACAGGCGGGCGAGCGCTTTGGCGGCCTCTTCCTTGTCGCCTCGCGCAAGATGAAGCCCACAGAGCAATTCCAGCATGGCCGCCACATGCAAGTCGTCGGCGTCGCCGGCTTCGCTCAGCGTCCGGGCCGCCTCGAGCGCCTCGTCTTCCCGTCCTAGCTCTAGATAGAGGCTCGCCATCCGGCAGACTGCATCCGACTTGCGCTCCCCTCCGACCTGCGCCAGTTCCTCGAGAATCGGAAGGGCCTGCTCCGCAAGGCCCATTTCGGCGAGACCGATGGCCATCTGATACTGCGTCTCACGATCCTCTTCCGGCATGGCCGCCGCCAATTCGTCCGCCAAACGATCGAGATGTCCGTCGGCAAGATCCTCGTCCGGCTGTGCAGCAGCGGATTCCACCGGGCGTGCGGGCGCGCTTTGCGGAGAGACGATCTCCAAAAGCGGGTCGGTGGTCTCGGAGGTATCGGCTTCTTCTTCGGCCGCTGCTTCGCCGGCGGCGAGGTCGCGGGCGGAATCGAGCACGTCGTCGTCATCGATCATGAAGACCACCAGCTCGTCGTCTTCCTTCTCGGCAGGCTCCGCGCTCGCGGCATCGGAACGCCCATCGACCGCCGCCGTCGGGGCGGTGATCCGGGCCGCATGGGTCGATGCCGAGTCGGCTCGCATGCGGGCCTCGGATTCGAGGCGCAGAACCTCCGGATGCCCCTTCCAGCGCGCCGGTAAAGCGGACAGACAGGATAGAGCTTGGCCGAATAGACCGTGATCGAGCAGAACCTGCGCCTCGAGGCTAGCGGCCCGCACGGGCCCCGGCAGCGGCCCGGTCTCCCGCTCGGTCGATGGCGAGGCTCCACCCTTCCCACCCCGCTCGTCGGCGACTACGGGCGAAGCGCTCGTCGAGGGCGCCGCTTCGGAAGGCGGTCGCGCGGAAAGATCCTGCATCATCATCCCGGCTTCTTGATCGTCGGGGTTCCGCGAGACATAGAGCGCG
The DNA here is from genome assembly GCA_027021395.1 of Acidobacteriota bacterium. Classification (GTDB taxonomy): domain Bacteria; phylum Acidobacteriota; class Polarisedimenticolia; order J045; family J045; genus JALUUK01. The sequence goes on along the minus strand of JALUUK010000779.1, from coordinate 1,860 downwards.
AGAGCTTCGAGGCCGACGCGCCGGCATTCCTCATCGTCGCCCGCCGTGCGCAACACGGAAAGAAGAACTTCGCCGACCTCTCGTCCCTCGCCGGCCTCGAGCAGGCAGCGCACGGCTCGGATCACCCCCAAAGGGGATTCCGGCCCATCCGCGGCGGGCGGGTCGAATGGCGAGCGATCCTCTTCGCGGGCCGCGAGGCCGAGAACCCGCCGAAGCACGGTCCAACCCCAAAGCTGCTGCTCGCACTCCACTTCGGCCCAGGATTCGAGACACGATGCGCCGTGCCGGGCCAGCAGCCGCACGAGGTCCGCAGGCGCGGACAAGGCCGCGAGATTCACCGGATCGTCGTTCACGGCGGTCTGCAGGGCGTGCAGGGCCTGCGCGATCTGCTCGTTGCGCAGGTGAGCTAGGCTCAGGTCGAGACGCGCTAGCGCGGATTCCGGGGACGGACCGGCGAGCACTTCCACGTAGGCCTTCCGCAGATCGACGTCTTTGGGAAGGAGGGCGCAGAGCTTTTCGATGCGAGCTAGAACCTCGCCGGTGCGGCCGGATGCGCGCGAAAGTTCCACGGCCTGGAGCAGCGCTTCTTTCGCGTCGGCGGGACGGCCGAGCGCAGCGAGCAGGTCGGCGAGCTTACCGAGCAAATGAAGGTCGGGCTCGCCGAGTCGCACGGCCCTTTGCAGAACCGCGACCGCTCGAGAATCGTGCCCTTCCGCCGAATAGACGTCGGCTAGCCCGACGAAGACCGCACGCGCCTCTTCGAGCTGTTCCGAACGGGCAAGGGCATCGCCGAGCTTCTGGCGTAAGCCCGGATCACCGGGGTCCATGTCGACGAGCGCGCGATAGTGCTCCGCGGCGCCGGCCATATCGCCCTTTCGCGCCGCCTGTCGAGCTAGCGCGAGCAGATCTTGCCGATTTGGAGCCACCCGATCAGACCCGCCGTTTCTCCTTGATCCGGGCAGCCTTACCCGACAGCCCCCTCAAGTAGTAAAGCTTCGCGCGCCGCACGCGTCCTCGACGAACGACGTCGATCTTCGCCACCATCGGAGAATGGAGCGGAAAGACCCTTTCGACACCGATCCCTGAAGAAATCTTGCGCACGCGGAACGTGGATTGCGGTGAATTTTCGCCGTGCTTGCGTGCAATCACCACACCCTGAAAAACCTGGATGCGTTCCTTTTCGCCCTCACGCACGCGCACATGCACCTTGACGGTATCGCCGGGACCGAAATCCGGGATCCCTTCCTTGATCTGTCCCGCTCCGATCGCTTGAATGTAGTGGTTGCTCATCTTCTTCTTGCCTCGCTACCTTCGATCACGTTCGCCGACGTGGCCGTTTTCTTGATGGAAAGATCCGGGCGCCGCTGATCGGTTCGTTCGGCCGCCTGGGCGGAACGCCAAGCCGCAATCCGCGCGTGATTCCCGGACAATAACACTTCAGGCACCCTCCAGCCGCGAAATTCGGCGGGTCGGGTGAAATGGGGATGGTCGAGCCCTCGTTCTTGGAAGGAGTCGTTTGCGATCGACTCCTGCTGCCCGACGACCCCGGGCAACAGCCGCGTCACGGCCTCGATCAAGACCATCGCCGGGACTTCGCCTCCGGTGAGAACATAATCCCCGATGGAGACTTCGTCGTCGACCAAATGCTGTCGCACACGATCGTCCACCCCTTCGTAGCGGCCGCAGATCAGAGCGATATGCGGCCGTTTCGCGAGATCGCGCGCCATGGCTTGGTCGAAGCGCCGGCCGGCCGGATCGAGCAGAATCTTGTAGGGAGGCGAATCCGGGTCTTCCTGCTCGAGTGCATCGATCGCACGAAAGAGCGGTTCCGGCTTGAGGACCATGCCGGCTCCGCCACCG
>JALUUK010000778.1 GCA_027021395.1 Acidobacteriota bacterium | reverse complement strand
TGAACACGACGCATAGCATCGGGGCAGCATGCAACCTTCTTTTGCGGATTCCTCGCTACAGCCACGAGGTCCGCCAAAGTCAAGGACGAGCCGTCTAGAACCAACGTTTCAGAGTTCATCGTCGCTCCGCCCGCCCGGCGAAGCGGGTTCTGATCCTCGCTCTATATCCGCGAGCATCGCGCGAACCGCGGGAACGAGGTCGGAGCGCCGAATTTCTCGCTGGCCCGGTCGGGCCGCCACCCAATCGTCCCGATTCCCGAGGAAGGCGGATTTCTTGCGCCCGATATCCATATCCTTGAGCGTTACGGTTCCCTGCTCTTTCTCGTTGGAACCGACCAATATCGCAATCGGAACACCTTGCTGATCGGCATACTTGAGTTGCTTGCCGAACCTCTTTTGCGTGCCGACGTAGAGTTCCGCGGGGATGCCCGCACGGCGCAATTCGTAGACCATGGCGAGGTATTCCTCGTCGAGACTCGGATCCATCCTCGAAACGAAGACCTTCGCAGTACACTTGGCGCTAGAGACCTTGTCGAGATGAACCAGTGCAGCCAGCAAGCGATCGACACCGATTGATGCGCCCACCGCCGGCACCGCCTCGCCGAGAAAACGCATCACCAAGCCGTCATAACGCCCCCCTCCGAATACCGATCCGAATTGCGGAGCATCCAATAGCTTTGCTTCGAAAACCGGACCTGTATAGTAGGCTAGCCCGCGGGCGATACTAGGGTCGAGCACGATGCGATCGTCCCCATAACCGAGCGCATAGAGGTGCTTGGAGATGATCTCCACCTCGCGGAGCGCCGAATCCGCGGATTCGATTCCTCGAAATAGCGTGCGAAGCTGATCGATCACTTCGTGCCGGGTTTCTGCTCTGAGCCCGAGGAACGCCTCGATGCGATCGACTTGGCCGCTTCCTAGGCCCATCCCGCGAATCGGATCACCCGAATCGTCTACATAACCCGTCGTCAGCTCTTTTCGCACTTTCTCGAATCCGATCTTGTCGAGTTTGTCGAGAACACGAAAGACATCCTTGTCGATCTCTTGGGGAATGTCGGCGAATTCCAGCAGAGTGTTGAGAATCGCGCGGCTGGAATAGCGCACGTGATAGGCGTCGATTCCCAGCCCCTCGAAGGTGTCGCAAATTCCCGCCAAGATCTCCGTATCCGCTAGTTCGGAAACGACTCCCACGGAGTCGAGATCGAATTGCGTGAATTCACGAAAACGCCCCGGATCCGGCTTGTCGGCACGCCAGACCGAAGCGACTTGATAGCGCCGAAACGGACGCGGAAGATCGCGATACTGAGCCACGACTCGGGCAAGCGGCACCGTCAAATCGAAACGCAAGCCGAGATCTTCTTCTTCAGGGTTTTGGACTCGAAAGATCGAAGCCTGAGCTTCTTCCCCCGCCGCCGATCCGCTGAGCACGTCGAGATACTCGATGGCGGGTGTCGCGAGCGGCACGAAGCCGTAGAGTTCATAGACCCCTCGGATCTTGTCGATCATTCTCTGCCGGACGAGCATCTGCTCGGGCAAGAGATCGCGTAGACCGCGTGAGAGCCGGGGCCGAACCGTATCTGACATTCTCTTTCCCCGTGGTGTTTCCCCTAGTGGAATCGTCTTTCGGAGTGAACGATCGGATCGGGAGAAACCTGCGGAAGCATTCGAATCTTACTGGTACCGGTGACGGGATTCGAACCTGTGACCTCCTGATCCACAATCAGGCGCTCTAACCAACTGAGCTACACCGGCACCCTTTGTCGGAAAGACCGGGTATCCTAGCCCGGATTCCGTGGACCGCCCACCAGCGGATGCGGACACGAGGCCGCCACGCTCGAAACACCATCCAACTCTTTATTTTCTGCCGACTTAACACTCTCGGCCGAGGTATCGCCCCCCGATGATGAAATCCGTTGCGCCGGCACCGCCCACTCGACCTTCGACCTTCGGCCGAGCAAAACCGTGCAGACTTCTAGGTGCCTGATGAGTCGCGTTCCGATCTCTGAGCGCGCTCTCTTCCATTTTCGGCGCACCTTGCGGGTCGAACTCGCCCAAGAGGCGCTTCGCCTCGAGGCCGAGGGCGACTTGCGGGACCTAGCCGCACTCGGCAGCGAGCCGGGTTATGCCCACGCCTGGGGCATCCCGGTCGAGCACCTCGAAAGGCGTGCTCTTGCTTGGCGGCAAAAGTACAAGACCCTGAGAATCACGACCTGCTGCCGCCTCATCGACGCCCTCGTCGAAGATGGTCGGCGTGAAGAACTGCTCGTCGGCATTCTCCTGCTCGCGAGCTTCGGCAAGCGCCTCGACACCACCGTTTGGCCCCATCTGCAGCGCTGGATCGACCAACTCGATGCGACAGAGGCCCTGACTCTGCTGGCAGAATCTGTCATTGCCCCGCTATCGGCTCGAGATTCCGAACTCCGGCAGACGCTCGCCGCGTGGAAAAGTTCGGCCTGTACGGCCAGAAGGCACGTGGCCGAATCCATTGCCATCTGCCGAGGCGGATGACCGGCTTGAGAGGGAGGGCCGACCGAATACGAGCGCTGCACGACCGCTCAACAGGAGAGAAAACAGCGTCTGTAACACGATGCCGCCTTCAGCGTAGTGTCTTTGTTCCGGACGCGATCAGCGAAGCCGGGTAATATCCCTGTTTTTTTGGCCCTGTTTTTTTCAGGAGGAGTGAAATATGGCGGATGCCATTCGCATCGAGGGAGTTCGAAAAGCTTTCGGCCGCATGGTCGCCGTCGATCGCTTCGATTTGGCGGTCCCGCAAGGAGCCCTCTACGGTTTTATCGGGCCCAACGGTGCCGGAAAGACGACGACTCTACGCATGATCATGTCGATTCTCTTCCCCGATGTCGGTGAGATCTCCGTGCTCGGGAATCCCTCCGCGCTAGATGCCAAGGACCGTATCGGCTATCTGCCGGAAGAACGCGGTGTCTACAAGAAAATGCGCGTCGGGGCCTTCTTGAGGTTCATGGCGCGACTCAAGGGAGTGACCGGAAGCAACATATCCAAGTCGGTGCGGGAGTGGCTCGAACGGGTGGAACTCGCGGATGTCGCCAACAAGAAATGCGAGGAACTCTCCAAGGGCATGCAGCAGAAGATACAGTTCATCGCTGCAGTGATTCACCAACCCGATCTACTGATTCTAGACGAGCCTTTCTCCGGGCTCGATCCGGTGAACATGCGCCTTCTAAGAGATCTGATCCAAGAGCAGCACGAACGCGGCACCACCATCATCTTCTCGACCCATGTCATGGTCCAAGCAGAAGAACTTTGCGATCACCTCGTCATGATTCATCGAGGCAAGAAGGTTCTCGACGCCACTCTTGCGGACATTCGCAGCGATTTCGATCCGCGCGCCATTCGCTTCGAGGCGCTCGATCCGAAAGCCGACCTCTCGCATCTCGCAAAGCTCCCTTGGGTGGAACGATCCCGAATCAAGGGATCAACGGGCGAATTCATCGTCGGGAAGAATTTGAGCCCGGCAGATGCGATGAAGGACCTCATGAAACATGAACCCGCCGCGAAAATCGAAGTGCACCGCCCCTCTCTCGAAGACATCTTCATCAAGATCGTCGCCGACTCGGGAGAACCCATATCCGATGAACCGGCGGGAGTTCAAACTGATGCATAAAACCATTCAAATCGCCGTCCGCGAGTTCGTCGCCACAGCCGCCACACGCGGCTTCATCGTGGGGATACTCATCGCTCCGATCCTGATCGCCGTCATGATCTTCGCCATGCAGAAATTGCTCACCGACAAAGCTCCGCGCATCGAGGGTGAAGTCGCCGTGATCGACCCCACTGGAAAGATCATCTCCGGACTCGAGCAGCACTTCAAGCCGGAGTCGCAGTCGAAGCGGCGCGAAGAGCTTGCCGAACGCATCCGCGATGCAGCCGACGAATTACCGCAAGCACTGCAGACTCCTGCAGCCGAAGGGCTGAGCCAATCCATCCAGGAGCAGGGTATCGATCTGCTGATCGGCGAAGGCCCCCAATTGACGATCGTTCCGCTAGAGGATGACGCCGATATCGAAAGAGAGAAAGATCGCCTTTATGAAAACGGCGACGAATCTCCGAAGCGACTCGCTTTGGTCAATGTTCACGACAATGCCATCGTACCTTCCGGCCCGGATGATTCGCTCGGTACTTACGACCTCTTCGTTGCCAAGGGAATGGACGATCGCGTGGAGCGCGAGATTCGCAGCGGCCTTCGCTCGACGATCGTCGACGAAAGACTCAAGAATGCCGGTCTGGACCGAAAGCAGATCAACAAGCTCACCACGGTGGCGCGCGTCGCTTCCGTCACCGTCACCAAGGAGGGTGAAGGCGAGACCCAGCACGCATTCAACATGCTGCTTCCCGCGGCGTTCATGGTCTTGCTTTTGATGTCGGTCATGATGAGCGGCCAGATGCTGATGACGACGACGATCGAGGAGAAATCGAATCGCGTGGCGGAGGTTCTTCTCTCGGCCGTTTCCCCTATGCAGCTCATGACCGGCAAGATACTAGGTCAGATGTGCATCGGATTTCTTGTGCTCATCTTGTACTCCGGCCTCGGGATCACCGCCCTGTTCTCCTTTGCCATGCTGAACCTTCTTGATTTTTCGCTGCTGATCTACCTGGGGATCTTCTACGTGTTGGCCTATTTCATCATCGCATCGCTGATGGCTGCCATCGGCTCTTCGGTGAACGAGTTGAGAGAGGCCCAGTCGCTGCTGACCCCGGTGATGATCCTCATCATGATCCCTTGGATGCTGTGGCTGCCGATTTCACGGGATCCGAATTCGACCTTCTCGACGGTTCTCTCTTTCATCCCGCCGATCAACAACTTCGTCACCATTCTTCGCATGGCTACGCCGACGCCACCGCCTTTTTGGCAGGTATGGCTGTCGATCGCGATCGGCTGCGCCTCGGTTCTGCTATGCTTGAAGTTCGCTGCGAAGGTTTTTCGCGTCGGCCTTCTGATGTACGGAAAGCCGCCGAACTTTCGCACACTGATTCGTTGGATCCGCCTGGCCTGAATGGCCTGAAACGGGTGGAAACGCGCGCGACGCGACTACGATGGAGGTGAATGAAATGAAGACACATGAGATTTCCGGCCGCTTCACAGGGTTGCTCGCAGTGAGCGCCCTTTCTCTCACTTGGCTTGCCTGCTCGCCCCCGTCCTCGGAGACGCCCGATACAGACGCGCCGGATCCCGCACATACAGCCCTTTTCGCTCCGTTGCCGAAAGAGATGACATCAGAGAGCAACCCCATAACGCCCGAAAAGGTTGCGCTCGGCCGCATGCTTTATTATGAAGAACGCCTTTCTCAAGACAAGAGCATCTCGTGCAACTCCTGTCACGATCTCGGCGCGTTCGGTGTGGACGGAAAGCCGACGTCGCCCGGATTCAAGCAGCAAACCGGAAACCGCAACAGCCCTACGGTGTACAACGCCGCGCTGCACATTGCGCAGTTTTGGGATGGCCGCGAGCCTGACGTCGAAGCTCAAGCGAAAGGGCCCATTCTCAATCCGATCGAGATGGCCATGCCTTCACCCGAGGTGGTCGTCGAGACCCTCAAGGCGATTCCGGAATACGTACAAGCGTTCGAAAGCGCATTTCCCGGAGAAAGCGACCCGGTCACCTATGACAACTTGGCCAAAGCCATCGGCGCCTTCGAGCGGAAGCTGGTCACCCCGAGCCGCTTCGACCTCTACCTCGAAGGCAAGGGCTCGGCTTTGAGCGAGGCGGAAAAGAAAGGCCTGGAAACCTTCATTTCGGTGGGATGCGCAACCTGCCACATGGGTGTCGGCGTGGGCGGCTCGATCTATCAGAAGATGGGCCTCGTCGAACCCTACCCACTGGAAGATGAAG
>JALUUK010000777.1 GCA_027021395.1 Acidobacteriota bacterium | reverse complement strand
CCCGGACCCAATGGACTGTGGCGAGCAGCTCCAGCCCAAATGGGGATTCGAAGCCGTCGACGAGCTTCGCTACCCGCTCGAAGCGCACCCGTGTTTCCGGGAGGGCATCGAGGGTGGCACGCGCGTCTTTCACAGCGCCAGGCAGCAGTTCCAGCGGCTTGTCAGGTTCATCTCCTCCCGTACCATACCCGCAGATAAAGTGACCCTCGATTTCATTGAGCACATTCCGCAGATTCTCGGCATACGGCCCAAAGGGTGCTTTGGTCATGCGGAGCCGCAGGGGCTCACCTGCCTCCTGCATGAAGTACATCAGCTTATGAACTTCGAGTAGTGATACGAAAGGATCTAGCAATCCGGCGAGATACCGGTCCATCAGGCCTACGAGCGCTGCGCGACCGGAAGTCATCTTCGGAGCATTCTTGGTCTTGCTTCCTCGCGCCGAGGCGGGTGTACCGCCTGGCTCGAAAACGATCACCCTCACGTTGGGCAAATCTCCGAGTGCCTTCTCGATCAGATCGCGAACGTCGGGCCACGCAAGCCCGCCGAGGCCGGCGCCCAGCGGTGGAACCGCAATAGAGCGAATGTTGCGCCGCTGAATCTCCTCAACAAGCGCCTTCAAACCAGCCTCGACATCTTCGATGCGGGACCTATTACGCCAGTTGCGCTTGGTTGGAAAATTGATGATGTATCGAGGCGGGGAAAGCTGCCCCGTCTCGAAGACGAACATCCTCCCAGGCTCGACTTCGTTGCGTTTGCACGCCGCTGCGTAAGCTTTGAAATTCTCGGGCCATGTCTTCTTGAACTGGAGCGCAATACCTCGCCCCATGAAGCCGACGCAGTTGACGGTGTTGACCAGCGCCTCCGCCCCTTCCGCAAGAAGGTCGCCTGTCTTATACTCAATCATGGCGATGCTCCTCTACCCAACATTCAGAAGTACCATCTGGAACGGACATTGATTGGCGGACGGTGAGCAGCACCGACGAGGGCTCTGGCCACACGAGTCCGCACAGCAGTTGATTGTACGCCGATGCGCTCGACGAGGTGAAGGGAAAATCGCTCATAGAGAAGAAACTCAGCCTGTTTTCCCTCTTTGACCTGGGCTGAACGAAAGTCAGTCGCACCAATTGCTGCCCAGTCGAGTTGGTCGAGATCGTCAATTTGCGATCGAAACTCCGCGTAGTACGCTCCGGCATTGGAGAGCGAAAACGCCCATCGCAGGTTTTCAGCGTCAGCCCACTGAATCACTTCATGCAAGTCAGCCTCGAGGTGAATGATCGGCCCCTGCCCGTCTCTGTAAGCGAGATCCCGGTGATTGGCCCTGTGGATAACGTACAGCATCAAGGAACGCGGACAGAAAAAGAACGGGACGTAGTCGCCAACCTTGGTGCCGGGATGGCAAGAAACCTCGAGTTCCTCGATGCGACGTTTCTTGATATCTGATATTCCGATTGTCTCGCTCGGTCCACCACGGTGTAACATCTCCCGGTCGCACAACAGTCCGCCCTCGTTTACGATTTTCTGCAGATTCTCGATGTGCGTTATGTGGTAGATCTTGGGCCTTGCAGGGGGTGAACTCATAGGCAAGTTCCTCCTAGCGTACTCCGCAATCGCGCTGTCTCAGGCCGCATCACGAGAAAAGATCGTCCATAGCAGGTGGCTTGGCGGTGCGTCTTCTTGTCGCTTTGGAAACCCGTTTCTTGCTGTTCTTCAAACCGGCCCGCGCCTCCTCCCGAGCGCGTTCGGCATTGAGTTCAAGCAATCGGGCAAGAACCTCGTCATGCACAGCATCCGGCCAGCGGTAGTGCCAGGGCTTCTTACGTCGCGAGCCGGCGTCCTCATCGTTGACCTCGTAGTCGAGAAAGAACTCGCACTCAGTTGGAATATCGGACCAGCCGTAGGAGTCGAGTACGGCGCGGTCCATCGCAGAGTGAAGCTCGCGAAGCGTCTCGATGTCGGTTGCGCGCTCCTCGGAATCGTGGAACCGGTTGTAGGTCTTGGTGAGACCCTCGTCATGGCGGACCATGAGCGCGGCGCGGAATTTGTAATACTCTTTGCCGACTTCCTCGAGACTCGGATCAGTATCCCATCCCTCGGGAAACGGAAAGGTCTCAAAGCAGTCGGAGGGAGTGTAGCGGAGATCATCCTTCATCGACGAGCCGAAGAACCGCACCCAGATCTCGTGCGGGCGGGATTGGAGGGCGCAAAATGCGGGCCAAGTCGAGTAGGGGAATACGACGAGAGAGTCCGAGTATACGGCGATGTTGGGCAAGAAGGTGAATGCAGCCTGTTGACCGACTCTCGAAATCGCCAGCACCCGATCTAACTTCCTGATGGCTGCATAGAGTTCCTTTGCGAGTGATCCGTATTGCCACCAGAACTTGGCACGTTTCCTTCCGATTGTATTCTTCGTGAGTAACGCACGCCTCGGCTTCACCTTTTCCTCAAGGATGGCGAGCAGATTCGGCCAGCATTGCCTGCACTCTTCCTCGCTGCGTTCACCGAAGTTGATCACGTAACGGTGGTGCGCGTGCGTAGGGCTTGCGTTGACCTCCTCTCCACCGATGTAGGGAAGAATTACCTCGCTGTATTCCGGGTGCTTTGCCAGAAGCCGATTCATCTCGGCAAGGGACGAGGCGACGCCCTTCTTATCCGTATCGTCGAAGGTAAAGCCCATGCCAAGGACGTAGCTTCCTACGAAGCTCTTGCTGGCGTTAGCCGCGAGTCGGGTAGGATCATCGTGGCCGCCGCGGTGGAAGAGAAACGCTGTTATTGTCTCGACCTTTCGTTCATCAAGGTACTTCGGGCCTGCGAACGGCCCTTTCATCACGTGGAGAACACTTACGACGACCGCAGCGAGCCCTGGCCACTTGACCCGTGTCCGCGCGCAGAAAATCTCGCCGTGGTGCACGCAAATCCAGCGCAGCCCTGCCGATCTCGTGTCACCCTGGGCGATCGTGTTCGTGGCAATCAGACCGAATGCGCCCTCCTGGCGAATGAGAGTGAATGCACGCCGGTAGAAGTGGCCAACAAGATCGGCATTACCGTGGCTGTGCTCGTGTATTTGCTTGAGCCAGATGGGGTAGCTAGGTGCATTTGCTGCTGCGATCGTGTTCTTCCCCGCAAACGGTGGATTTCCTACGATCACGTCGAAGCCTGCGTTCTTCCGGTCGAACACCTCGGGAAACTCTATTTCCCAGTGGAATGGCACCAGTGGCGGCTCGGCATGCCGCTTCTCGTTGAGCCATCCGCGGTATTGTTCGGCCTTTTGGTTCCGAAGAGCCTTCGTGTATTCGTTGCGCTTTGCTTCGCGGTCTTTGGGCTTGGCACCCTCGAAGAACGCCGCCACGACGAGATCGCCGAATAGTCGCACATTGGAGAGTTCGGCCTGCGCCTCTGTCCAGAGCATTCGCAGCTCTCGATCGGAGACCTCTTCACCGGCTTCGCGGATCCGCCGCCGACGGTCGGCCGCTGCCGCCAGCGATTCCTGGACACCGAATCCTAGCAATACAGGCGGTTTTGACGCGTCCCAGTGCAATGCTTCGATTTGGCGACGCGAGAGGCCAACGAGCGAGTCTCCGTGTCGGAGGGCATGGTCAACAAAAGTAAGTGCGTGTTCTTTGGCGAGCGTTACAAGCCAGAGCGAGACTTTGGAGAGATCCACGGCTACTGGATTCCGGTCTACTCCATAGAGGCAACGCTGTGCGACGAGCCGGCGCGCGAAGATGGCTTCGTCCTCGTCGGGCGGGATATCAGGTATGGCGTCGTGCGCGCGCCAGGCGTCGACGAGTGCGTCGCCGAGTTGGCGACAGGTTTCGACGAGGAAGGCGCCGGAACCCATGGCCGGGTCGCAAACCTTGAGATCGAGGATCTGCTCGGGCTGCGGCGGCCGGCTGTCTTCCCCACGAATACGCGCGAGGATCGGCTCTAGCGTTGTGCGCACGATCGGCTCGGTGAGCGAGCGCGGCGTGTAGTGGGAGCCGGATCGACGGCGCTCCTCACTCGGCTGTAGCACCATCGCGCCTTTCGGTACCAGATCGGGTGTGGCGTTCTTGTCGAGCACGGGTTCGAGTGCTGCGTGCAGATCTTCGAGCGTAGTCGCCTTCGTGACGGTCTTGTGGACTCGGTCAGTCAGCTTGCGGTCGGCGCGATCTTGGATCCACTTCTTGCGCTTGGCTGCGGGCTCTTCAAGCAGTGCTTCGAGATTGATTGTGGTCGGTGCACCGTGCTTCTTCGGCGCCTTGATCGCCGCCGCAAGGCCGGTCGCCGTCTCGAGCCGAAAGCCCATCATCGTCTCGTAGACCGAGCCGATTTGCTCGACATCGAGTGCGCGGTAGGAGATGCGCTCGCCGTCGAGCACGAGGAGTTTCTCGAATGCGCGGTAGATAGTACCGTCGGGAACGAGTGGTGGTGAGATGCGCCGGTGAATCTGGCGTGTACCGCCAGATGGGCGACCTTCGAGGAAGGGAAAGCGGTCCGGATCGAAGAGCACGCCGTGACGCTTTGGCAGGCGCATCGCGCCGCAGTTTGCACCGTCGTGAACCAGGCGGAATAGTACGAGAAGCTGTGCCCAGGCACCGTAGCGCTGGTTCATCGTGTCGGGATAGAGTGCGGCATCTGCGCGCAGGCGCTGATAGAGACCTGCGAGTGAGTAGTAGCGGAGGAAGATCTCGTCCTCCGGCAGCATGTCCCGCTCCTCGGCGTAGAGCAGAAAGACAAGCCGCAGGATCACTGTCAAGAGCGCGCGATAGACCTCATCGGGGTGCTCAGCAAGAGGCTCGCGCAGCAGTTCGCCCTTCGTTGAGTCGTGGGCTGCCTGGAAGCCGCGCAGAAGCTCGTAGAGAGCGTGAAGGACTTGTTCGGCGAGACGTTCAGAGACATCGTTCTGGAACTTGCGGCTAGCTGCCAGTAGTGCCGCGAGGCGCTTGGCGCGCGGCAGACTTAGCAGACGGGCTTGGTTGAGCAACAAGCGCAGTGCGGCCAAGATCGGCCGTCCCGCGGTTTGGACCATGTCGGCAACGTGAAAATCAAGCCAGCCGGAACTCTCGCCATGTGGGGCAGAGATCAGGCGAAGTGTGCAGCCGTTGAACAGTAAACCTGCAGGTACGCTCGTCTGGCGGAGAAGGCGCTCCATGCGACTGTGCGCCGAGATCTCCAGGCCGCCTTTGCCACATGACGGGCGATCGAATTCTTCTCCAGGCTCGAGTACTCGTACTAGTAGTTGCCAAGCCGGGCCGCCGTCTGTTGGTTCGGGCTCGCGGACGGCGAAATCAGGCCGCAATGTCTCGCCATATTCAGGCAGGGATAGTTCAAGATCGGAGGGGATCGGTTGTTCTTCCATCCCGGCGTAAGCTTTGGGCGAAAAGCCCCAGTCGAGGACCTTCTCGGCAAATGACCTGAAGTCTGGCAGCCAGGGAATAGAATCCATTTTCGGGTCAAAGACTCGTTCTTCAGTACAGCTGCACAAGGCTTGCTGTCCCATCGCATCACGCCGATCAAGAATCGCGCCGGCACGAACCAGGGCCGGCGCAGAAACGACCAGTCCGGTCGGCTGGACAAAGCCGAGCCATTCGAGGTGGGCCAAGATGGCAGGATCGAGCTTCGCCATCAGCTGGTCTCCGGCCAGAGGTAGACGAGACCGACCGGTTCAAGCCGCCGGGCGCGTACCTCGTAAAATTCACGAATGCGCTGGGGTTCTGCGGCAAGATCCTGCTCGAATTGCTCAAGCCGTAGCCGCCAAGCACGAACATCGGCTTCGACCTGGCGAATCTCCTCTTCTCCAAAATCCAGCAAGTGTTGCTTCGAGTCTTTGTCGTGTTTTGCGAGTTCTTCGAGTACGCGCTTTTGTTGTTGCACGAGCGTTTCGTGCA
>JALUUK010000776.1 GCA_027021395.1 Acidobacteriota bacterium | reverse complement strand
GCAGGATTCCAGATTGCCGGAAGCGGAATAAGTGCAATCGGAAATGCGGTTGTCGCCATGCGATCGCAATAGGCCCAGATGGGGAAAAGCCGAACTCGCGCGCTCGATCATGTTGCCGTCGGCGTCGTAGGTGTAGTCGATCTCCGCCCCGCCGTAGCTCACCGAGGTCAGAAACCCTCGGGAATTTTCGTAGCTAAAATCATCGACCCGGCCGTCGAAATCGATGGTTGCAACCTTGCCCCGCGTGTCGTAGGCGTAGGCTAGGCTGATATCGGCCGGCGAGCCGTGCTCGAGAGCACCGACCGTGAAGATATCGGTCGGGCGGTTTCTCTCGGATTCGGCCGTCGGAATCTGCACCGTCACTCCGTTCGCGTATTCCCAAAGATCTGGACGCGAGAGAGGATTGTACTCGATTCGGTTGACGAGCGGTTCATCATTCCACCACACCCCCGTCACCAGTCTCGCGTCGTTGTACGAGTATCGCACATTCGTTCGAGAGCCCGCCCCGCTCCGCGGATATTCCACGCTTTGAAGGTTTCCCTCCATGTCGTAAGCAAAGTTCGTGACGAAGTAGACCGAATTACGCTTTTTTTCGATCTCCAGAATACGGCCGAAAGCATCGCGTTGCGACCATACGGTCGATCCCGTCGCATCGACCATTCCCGTGAGTTCTCCGAAAGGATTCTGATAGTTGGCCGGGTGGCCCGGCACTGCGTCCCCGTCGTAGTAGAAATCGACGTCGCCATCCGAGCCCGGACGATCGATTCGAATCATACGACTTTCGCCATCGTAGGAATAGTACTCGCGCTCCTCGTCGGCGTCCTCTTTCCAGATTCTGTCGCCGATGTCGTTGTAACCGTATCGAATGCGCCCGGTTTCGGGATGCTCTTCCCAAAGAAGCCAGCCGGCCGGGCTCCATCGGCGATCTCGACGTACGTCTCGAAGCTCAGCAAGGAGCGATCTGGATTGTGTGGGAAGATTCCGCCTCGCAACTCGGATGGTCCGAGTTGCTCGAAGACGGCACTTGGTCCGCCCCTCGCTACGAACCCGTCGCGGATCCCTCGGAAGAAGATGCCGCGCGTTTTCGAATCAAGACACGGGCCATCGACTAGACAGCCGCCGCGCGAGAGCTCGGCCGTCCCCCCTCTTGCTTTCTACCAAAAGCAACGATAGGGAGACGTCAGCTATGAAAAAGATTCTCTGTACGGCATTCGCTCTCGTCTTCTCCGTAGCATTTGGAGAAGACGAGAGAAGTCCACGCCGAGAAAACAACGGTTACTTCTGAAGCAACGGTTGAACGGTCACAATTTGAGGTCACCGCATGGCCAAGGGATGGCGATTTCGAGCGCTGCTTCAACGAGTGGATCGGCACTCGCTCTCCCGAGTGGACGAATTGACGCCGAGAATCTGGAAGATGCTTTTCGCGGATCATTCGAGCAACTGAGCAAGGAGGCCGGTGCCGTGGGGAGGCGTCTGCTTTCGACCGGATACGAAGAAGCTGACTTATCCTCGCTTTTCGATCGGATTTGTCTGGAACTTCGGTCGAGGGCCTTGACGATTCGGCGCACCGGTCTTTTCTCTTCGAGACGCGTTTCGGCGATGGGGGCCGAGCCACCACGGCCGCGACGGGAGACGCCGCTGCGAGCCCGCGTTCGAGTCTACCGAGCCGGCGAGGAACAGCCCCACAGCCCGTCCTCGCGGCATTGTCCGCCCCCTGAGTCGATTCTCTCCGTCGATTCGACGCCGAGTGGGAGCTTCGCCGTCGACTCGAAGTGAGCGAAAAGAGATGGTGATCCCGATCGGATCATCGAGCGTATCCGAGGCTTTGCAGCCTCTCGATCTCATCTTCCGAAAGCTCGAGCGCTTCCCGCTCGTTCGTGTTGCCCTTTGCGGCGGCTTCGAGATGAGCGGCATAAGACTTCGTCAAGCGTCGAGCGAGGTCGGGTCTCGAATCGAAGATATCGTCTTTTTCTTCGGGATCGTTTTCGAGGTCGAAGATCATCCAGTGCTCGAAACGTCGAATCACTTTGTAGCGTCCGTCGATCATCGCATGCAGCGGCGGACCCCACATGTTGCCCTGCGCGAGAATCGGACGGTCGTCTCGGGTACCGGGTGCTTCGAGCAAATCTCTTCCCGTAAACGTCGGTGGGATCGGCACGCCGGCGAGTCGGCAGAGCGTGGGGCCGATATCGATGTGTGCGGCGGGGTCATCCACGACTCGCCCGGCATCGACGTCCGGGCCGGAGATAATCAGCGGAACGCGGATCATCTCGTCAAACATCGAGTGTCCGTGCTCGAATCCTCCATGCTCCAAGAACTCTTCACCGTGGTCTGCGGTCATGACGATCACCGTATTCTCATCCATTCCCATTTGCGCGAGTCCTTCGAGAAGGTTGCCGAAGTATTCGTCGGTGTAGGCGATCTCTCCATCGTAGAGCTTTTCGAGTCGCTTGATGGTCTCGGTATCGGGCTGCCCGCCTCCTCGACGCAGTGCCTTCATCTGCTCGATCGTGCCGAAGAGAAAATCGCTTCCCTTGCGGTCGAGCGGGTCGGCGAAGCGAGCACGGAAAGGTGGCGGCGGCGCGTAGACGAGGTGCGGATCGAAGTAGTGGACCATGGCGAAGAATGGTCGTTCCGAGTCCCGCGCGATCCATTCGAGCGCAGCGTCGGTCGTGGTTTCCGCATTTCGCATTTTCAGGTTGGTCGTGCCTCGATGGAAATCGACGTGTTCGAAGCCGGAGGTCAGACCGAAGCGTGGGCCGAGCCAAATCACGTTGGCGAAGGTGGCGGTGCGGTATCCGGCCGTCTGGAACGCAGCGGCGAGTGTCGGTGTTTCCGGATCGAGCGGGGTCAGGCGGTTGTCGTGTCGTCCGGCCCCATGAGCCCGAGGGTGCATGGAGGTCAACAGCGAGGCCATCGAAGGCAGCGTCCACGGAGCGTGGGAATAGGCCCGTTCCATGCGCGTTCCCGTGGCGGCCCAACGATCGAGGTGCGGAGTCAGCCCACGGGAATTGCCGTAGACGCCGAGACGATCAAACCTCGTCGTATCGAAGACGACCAGCAGGACGTTCGGCCCTTCGGGAATCGGGCGCTTGCCGGTTTCGTCGGCAAGACGAGTCCAAAACTGATAACTGTTCTTGTCGACGCCCTCTTCGAGGCCGGAAGTATGCATCGCGAGGGAATAACCTCGTCGAAGCGCAAGTTGAAGGCGCGTCTTGTACGATCCGGGACCGCTACGGCGTTCCGAGGCATAGCTCAAGAGCGCGAGATCGCCTTGGCGAAAGACGACGGCTTCAACCGCCCTGTCTTCGATCAAGTCCAGGAATCGTTCCTCATCGAAGCTCCCGGGCAAGGACCAAGAGCCGCGCGGATGGGGATACATCACGCTGAACAGGCCCATTTCCGTTCCGGGAACCCCGTTTCGGCCCGCTGCGATTTGCACTTCGGGGCAAATCGAAAGCAAGGAACCGTCTTCCGGCAGAACCGTTCGTACTTTTTCGATCAAGGACTTGGGAGGGATCGGGTACTTCTCGCCGAGCAGCCAAGTTCCCGGCTGAGTGAAAAAAGCCCCCGGAAGGGCGACGACGGCCAGAACGGTCGTCACGAGCGCACGGCTCGCTCGTCGGCGAAGGAGTCGGTGGGCTCTAGCGACCCATCCGCCGAGCAAGACACAAGCTAGCGGAAAGTAGAGCGCGTGGTATTCCGCTGCCCGCGCGCCGCTGAAGACATGAACGAGCATGAGAACGGCGGTCTGTGCCGCGAGCAGGCGGCAGATGCGGCCGCCCCAGAATACGATCCTCGCTCCGCGAAACCCACGCTCGAGCAGCACCGTCGCGAGCACGATGAGCGCGAGCGAGGTCTGCGGCCAGAACCACTCGAGCAGATCGCTCCACACGTCCTTGTTTTGCATGAAACTCGTCTGATGGAAGGTCCACAGTCCGAAGATCGTCGCTCGAGGTTCGGGCCACGTGAAGCGAATCAAGCCCAAGACGAGCAAGCCCGCGCAGGACGTCGCAAGCAGGGTCGGACGGAGCCATCGCCGACGCGTGGCGTCGTAAGCGGCGTGCCGGACGAGGGCGGGCAATGCGAACAAGGCGCTCGCTCGAGCCGCGGCGGCAGCGGCGATGAAGACGCCCGGTAAGAGCGTGCGGCTCCGCTCCGCTTTGACGAGCAGAGCGGTCATCGTGGCGGCCATGATGCCCAAGGCGCCCCACGCGTAGCCTTTGACGATGGCGAGGTGATAAAGCGGGTAGGAGCCGGAACAGAAAACGACCGCAGCCGCCATCGCAGCGCGTCGCCCAGCCCAGCGCCGCGCAAGCTGCAGCGCCAAGATGGCCGTCGCCCAAGTCATCACGACCGACATGGCTCGCCCGTACCACAAAGCGGTGGGGCCCAAATCGGCCACGATGCCGTAGAGGTAGGCCGACAGAGGCATCTGGGTGAAGACGAAATCCTGATAGGGAAGCAGGCCACGCCAAACGGCCCGGCCGCTGCTGAGATAAAACGGCTCGTCCGGATGGAAACGGCCGAAAGCCGCCCAGAATGCGGCCATCGCCACGACGGGCAGGGAGAGCAAAAGGGTTCGGCGCATGGGGCTCGTAGGTTTCATCGGGAATCCGGGGGCGCGATTATACGCATCGTTCGCGAGCCGGCCCCGACGGGTTCCGGCGATCGGGACGAAGAGGCTCGACCTCGGGAAAACGCCTGCCTATCTTCTCGAGTATGGGTATTCGTGGTCGGGATCGGGTTCGAAGATGCGCGGGAGCCTCCGCTCGTGCATCTTGCATGCTGCTTTTTGCCGCAATCGTCTTCCTCGGCAGCGGTGAAGCATCGTCGGCCGACGTACCCCCGCCGTACCAAGCCCTGATCGAGCGCGTCGCTGCATACTATGAGATCGACAGCGCGCTCTTTTCCGCCCTGGTCGATGTGGAATCCGGCAGGCGTCCGGCGGTCGTCTCGAGCAAGGGCGCACAAGGGCTGGCCCAGTTGATGCCGGCCACGGCCCGGCGCTTTGGTGTCCGTGACCGCAGCGATCCCGAGGAAAATCTCCACGGCGCAGCGCGTTATCTCAAGTGGCTGCTCCACCGCTACGAGGGCGACGTGCGCCTAGCGCTCGCCGGCTACAACGCGGGTGAAGGGCATGTCGACCGCTATGGTGGGGTTCCGCCATTCCCCGAGACGCGATCGTTCGTGGCCTCCGTCATGGCGCGCGCGGGCATGGGTTCGGCAGCCACTGTCGAATCGGGCGGGAGAAAGATCAATGGGGCGATTCGGCTGATTCGGAGTCGCAACGGAGATCTGGTCTTTACGAATAAGTAAGCCCGCTCGTCCGCTGGGTTTATTTCCAGATTTTTTCTTGACAGTCGTGGCGATCACCGTAACTTCCGCGAGACCAGGGATATGCCTCTTTTGGGTGTGGGGGTGTGGACCTGATCTAAGGAATGACCGAGAAACGGTACATGCAAACGTGTTGTTTTCAATGCTTTGGGCTTCATGACCAGGGGGTCGTACCGGTCGGAAGCGGACGCGAAGGAGCGACACAAAAGAGTTGGTAGAGACGGTACTCAAGCAATTGAGGAACCGAAGGAAAAGGAGCCATTCAATGAGGAAGCTGATCTACACCGCTTTCGTAGCGGCCATGGCCCTGTCGATGGGTTGTGCGATCACGAATTACCCGACGATCTACGATACCCGTGGAGCCGTCCAAGACGAAGTTCTCGATTCTTACTACGACAAGGCCTACCTGATTCCGAGTTCGCAGATCGCTACCGGTTACGACGATGGTACCGATGAACTCTTCACGCTGGCCACGCAGACCTGGAGAGGCGATCGTCGTCTTTTCACGTACAACAACTTTGATCCGAGTGGTGCCATCACCTTCCTGGATCAGACCTACTGTGACCCG
>JALUUK010000775.1 GCA_027021395.1 Acidobacteriota bacterium | reverse complement strand
TGAGCCGGCGGGTCGTCGTCGAGCGCGACACCGGCGCGACGACGCCGGACAGCTACGGCAACCTGGTACCGGACTATCAGCCGTTTATCACGCGCTGGGCCCGCGTGGAATACCTCGGCGGCAGCGAGCAGGTCGTCAACAACCAGGTCGTGGCCGAGCGGAAGCACAAGATCACGTTGCACGACGACGCGCTGACCAGACAGATCACGCCGGAGATGCGCATCCGGCTGGACGGCCGGACGCTGAACATCGTCGCCGTGGACCGGATTCCCGAGCAGCAAGCGGTGGTCATTCACACGCGCGAGGTGGTGCAAGGAGCCAACTGATGGCCAAGGCCAAGGCAATGGCCGTGCAAATCAAGATCGACGGCATCAAGCCGCTCTTGAAGCGGCTCGGGAAACTGCCGGACAAAATCCGGCTCCGCCCCGTGCGCGCCGCGGCCAATTACGCGATGACCCCGATCCTGAAAGATGCCCGCCGGCGTGTTCCCTTGGGCGAGGGATTGCGGCCCGGCGGCCAGGAGCGCCCGCACCTGCGCGACACGCTGATCAAGAAGGTCAAGACGTACCGGTCCAGCGGCACCGTCGTCGCGATCGTCGGGCACGACTACCGCAAGACGCCGCACGCGCACCTGGTCCATTTCGGGACGGCCCCGCACACGATCGCCGGCAACCCGCGTCTCGCGATCGGCGGCATCGTCGTCGGCGGAGCGATCCGGCACCCCGGCGCCCGGGCGCAGCCCTACTTGACCGACGCGCTGCGTGCGAACGAAGCCAAAGTCCGCTCGCGCTTCCGCGAGAAGTTGGCCCGTGACATCGAAAAGCAAATCAAGCGACTGCGAGCGAAGAAGTGACGACGACCAAGACGCTCGAAGAAGGCCTGGTCGCGTATCTGGCCGCGCAGGCGGACATCGCCGCGCTGGTCGGCGACCGAATCCGGACCGGCGTGGCCCGGCAGAACGAGCAGCGGCCGTTTCTGGTCGTCGCTCCGCCAGTGATCGAGCCGATCTACTCGGCCGCCGGCGGCGTCGGCCTGGCCGAGAGCCGGATCGAGATTCACTGCGAGGCCGCGTCGTACGCGGAAGCTCGGACGCTCGCCGAGACCGTCCGCAAGAAGTTCAAGGACGGGTTTCAAGGCAACCTTGGCGGCGTGGAAGTACGAGCGATCTACGCGACGGTGCGCGGCAACCCGCCCCGCGTCGTCAGCGGCGATCAGGAAGGGTTTCGGTCCGTCACCGTCGAACTTCAGGTCTTTCATGAGGAGCCGCCATGAGCGCAAGCGATCTGATTGAAGTGCAAGTCGAGAGCGAATCCGGTTCGGTCGTGCCGATCCGCTGCCGGCGCATCGTGTCGATCGCCGGACGGCCTTACGAACAGCCCGTCGACTCGCGCGAACTGGACGCCACGCTGAATCACCTGGCCGGCCGCATCGAGGCCGTCGAAAGGATTCTGGCCGAGCTGATCCAAGGAAAGGAGTAACCGATGGCTGATACCTTTTTTGGTGGATCGATCACTTTGGGGACGACCGGTGAGAGCTTTCAGATTCTGGAAGGCGATCGGTCGGGGATGAGTGTCGAGGACATCGACGTGAAACACGGGGCGGTCACGGACGGCTTCATCCCATACATCCCGAGCGACCTGGTCGAAGGCGGCGAGTACAGTTTCACCGTCATGCACGATCCCGACGTGGACGAGACGAATTTCGTCGGAGTGCTGCAGACGATCACGATCACGTATCCGCTGCCGGCCGGAAAGACGACGCCGGCGACCAGGTCGTTCACCGGCTACATCAAGGAGTACGGCGAGTCCTTGCCCATCGATGACAAGATGACCGCAGAGATCACGGTCAAGGTTGCCGGTAAAGTCACCGTGACGCCGTCGGCGTAGGGAGTCGACTCATGAACGCGATCAAACTCACTGAGAACACCGGCCCGCACAAGGCCGGCAAGGTGATTCCCGTCACGGACGAGAATCTGCATTGGTGTCACGCGATGGTCGTACGCGGAAAGGCGGTACCTCATGAGCGGTCTGAAGGATCAGATTCTAAGTCGAAGAGACCTGCAACCCGTTCCCGTTAAGGTGCCGGGCTGGCCGGCCGGCACGTACGTGCGGCTGATGACTGGCCGCGAGCGCGACCGAGCGGCTCAGGTATGCGAGAGCGACCGTCCGGACACGGAGAAGATGGCGTTCGTCATCGCCACGTGTCTTTGCGATCCGCATGGCGTCAATCTGTTTGATCCGGACAACCGGGAAGACATCGAGGCGCTGATGGACGTGCCATTTCAGTCGCTCAAGGTCCTCTGGGACGCCATCGTCGCGCACAACGGACTGGATCAGTCGCAGGAGCAACTGGCAAAAAACTGAGTGAGGACGCGGACGAGCAGTTCTGGCACTTCTTGTGCCGCACCGTTCTGCACTGCTCGGTCGCGGAAGCCAAGGAGCGGCTCACTTGGCAAGAGTTCCGTCGCTGGGCCGCCTATTACCAGATCGAGCCGTGGGGCAACGACTGGCCGCAGACGGCGCTTTTGGCCGCGCTGCTCACGCGCACGGCCTGGTTCCGAGGCCGGCCGGCGCCGCCGGACGCGTTTATTCCAGGCCGGGACGCCGGCACGGCCCGCGATCGCGAAATCGCCCGGCGCCGCGAGTTAATACGACGTTATTACGCACTGCACGGAGGCAAACAGGATGGCCACGATCGGCCGGATCGCCGTTGATTTCACCGTCGTCACCAAGGGCGTCGCCAGCAGCCTGCAGTCGGTGACCGGTCAGATCGCGCGGGCCGGCAAAAAGATCACGTCCCTGGGCGGCAGGATCAGCGGCGGCTTCCTGCGCGGCGCGGCCGCGATCGGCAAATTCGCCGCCGCCGGCACGGCGCTCGCCGGCGGAGCGGCCGCCGGCTTTCTCGGATGGGGAGTGAAGCTTGCGGCCGAGGCGGAACAAGCGGAGGTCGCCTTTACCACGCTGCTCGGAAGCGCAGACATTGCCAAGAAAGTCCTCTCGGACATCAGCTCGTTCGCTGCAGAAACTCCCTTCCAGATCAGCGAACTGCGCGATGCCGGCCGCAACCTGGCGGCGTTCGGCTTTTCGGCGGAGAGCATCGTTCCGACGCTGCGAAGAATCGGAGACCTCGCAGCGGGAGTTGGCCAACCGATCGGTGAGCTCGCGGAAATCTTCGGCAAGGCAAAGGTCCAAGGTCGCTTGTTCATGGAGGACATCAACCAGTTGACCGGACGCGGCATCCCGATCATCGCAGAGCTGGCCAAACAGTTCGACGTTGCGGAGTCAGAAGTCCGACAGCTCGTGGAGTCTGGACGTGTCAATTTTGGGAACTTGCAACAAGCTCTCGTCAGTCTGACGAGCGAGGGCGGCAAGTTTCATGGACTGATGGCGGCGCAATCGCAAACGCTCTCTGGTAAATGGTCGACCCTGAAGGACAACATTGCGGCGCTGGCCAGAGACATGGCAGCCGGGCTGCTTCCGGTTGCAAAGTCAATTATTGACGTGCTCCTGCCAATGGCGCCAGTCATCAGCGAATCTCTGGCCCGATCCGCCCCGCTCATCAAACGCTTCACCCAAGGCCTCATGGACGGGTTCATCGGCGTCGCGGCGACGATTCGCGCCACCTTCGCGGCCGGCCGTGTGATCATGTCACGCTTCGGCGAGTTCGTCTATGGCATCGGTCAGAACATCTTTGCCACCTTCAAAGCCACTTGGAGCGCCGTCGTGGCCGGTGCGATCAGTCTCTACAACAACGCCGGCAACGTCTTCAAGGACCTAGGCGCAATCGTGATCAGCTTTGCCAAGGCCACCTGGCAAGCGCTCAAAGCGGCCTTCTCACTCGAAAACCCTATCAAAGCCTTCCGGGATACTTTCGCAAAGGAATTCGTCGCACTTGAAGCCGGCGGGCTCGCTCAGGTCGGCGAAGACATGGCCAAGGCCTTCGCCGAGACTTATCGCGCCAACGCCAGCCAGGCCGTCGGTGAGATCACGCAGCAAGCCAAGGACGCCTTCACGAAAACGTTTGCCGAATCGGTAAACGCTTTCGACAGAAAGGCCAAAGACGTTGATCTCAAGCCGATTGCCGGCCCGCAGATCAGGCCGGAAGACGTGAAGCTGCCCGACCAGGATCAGAAACGCGCGGAGAAGATCAAGCAATCTCTGAAGGCCGTGACGCGTGGCTCGGCCGAGGCGATCAACGCGATTGCGGCCGCATTCAGCGGCAAGCCGAAAGACGACGTGGCTCAGAAGCAACTGCGCGTGCTGCATGAGCAGCTCGCGGCGACGCGCGAGCAAAACACCCTGCTGCGAAAACGCTTGGATTTTCAGACGGTCTAATGGCCATCATCAGCGTGACGGAAATCTGGAGTGGCGAGACGGGTGAGCGCACGGCCGACGGCCCGCGCGAGTACACGCGTATCTTCCGCGTGATCACCGACGATCCCACGCACCGCATGCGCGACATCCTTTGGGATTCACGGATTCCGCAGATTTTCGCCGCGACTTATCCGGAAGACCCCGAGGCCGTCTGCACCAAAACCAGCGCGAGCCGGATCGATGCCAGCCGCAAGGTGTGGATCGTCAATGCCGATTACACGACGTGGCACCCGGGAGACGAGAACCCGCTGGCCCGCCCGGCCAGCATCACGTTCAAAGCGCAACAATACTCCAAGCCTGTCTTGCACGACAAAGATGGCCAGCCGATCGTCAACGTCCTGGACGACCCCGTTCCAGGCATTGAGATCGACGACACCCGATGGGTGATCGAGATCAAGAAAAACGTGCCACCGCGCCTGCCGCCTTGGATACTTAGCTACCCGAACACGATCAACGACGGACCGGTAAAGATTGCCGGGCTCACGTTTCCCAAGCACACGCTGAAACTGCAGGATTTGCAGATTCCTTTCGAAATCAAAAGAGGCGGACCGGACGGAGACATCGAGTACATCGAGCTGAGTTTCAGCCTGCACTACCGTCGCGATACGTGGCTGATCGACGTGGCGAACCAGGGGTTTCACCACAACCGCGTCGTGCTCAAGCGGCCACAAAGTAACTCGACCGGCAATCAGGGCACCCTTGGAACGCTCCTGACTGTCAACAAGGAGCCGATCTTGCTCGGCGATCCGCCGGCCAAGGTGAGCGAGCCGCAATGGCTCGACCAGAATGGCTTCGTGATTGACAAACTCGAAGAGATGGAGCCGGAGATACTAGAGCTGCCGTTAGAGCCGAAACCGCTGGACAACGTAGACGAAAGCGGCAACCCGGTCGTCCGGAACAAGAAGCCGCACTTTATCCGTTACCACGTCTACGAGGAAAAAGACTTTTCCGTCTTGCCGTTGAGCTAAGGTGTGACCATGGCAAAGAACGTGTTTCGCGGAGATGCGCCCGAACAGGCCCAGGTCTGGACCGTGAGCTTCGACACGGCGCAGCCGGACGCCGAGGAAGGATACCAGTTGCGCGTGAACAACAAGGTCTTCCAGGTGTCGGCGAATTCGTCCGATCCGGCCGGGGCGATCCTCGAATTGCTGTCGCAATCCAGCGCGCCGGAAGTCAAAGAATTCACGGCCGAGAAGATCGACGCCTACAACCTGCGGCTGACCGGCACCAAGGCCGGTGTGCCCTTCACCGTCAGCGTGAAGCCCGCGCCGGAAATCATCACCGAGCTGACGGTCGAAAACGATCCAGTCAGCGGCACCTTCGAGCTGTTCGTCAACGGCGAGTCGATCGGAACGTTCGACGTGAGCACGGTCACCGCCTCGGAACTCCAGCGAGCCATCGAGGAGCTCTACGATCCGACGGAGAATGCCGAGATCAGCGTGACGCAGACCGGACCGCTCACATGGCAAGTCACTTTCGCCGGCGGCGCCGCCGGCCGGCAATACGATCTGGCGGCTGCCAACGATCTAATCGGAACCACCAGCAACGGC
>JALUUK010000774.1 GCA_027021395.1 Acidobacteriota bacterium | reverse complement strand
CCTTGGCGGCGACGCTTCCCGGGCGCGAGTTGCTCCCGCCGGACGAGCCGCGTTTCGCCATGGTCGGCAGGGAGATGTATCGCAGCGGCGATTTCGTCTCGCTCACCCGCGGTGGGCATTTCTACGCCGATAAACCACCACTGCTCTTCTGGGCGCAGACGGTCTTCTTTTCTCTTTGGGGAGAGCCATCCGAAACGCCCGCACGGCTGCCTTCTTTGCTCGCTTGTCTAGCGCTCGTCGCCTTGGTGCATCGCGCGGGGCGCCGCTGGCTCGGCGACGCGGCGGGAACGGCGGCCCCGCTGGTCCTGATATCATTCTGGCTCATCTTCTGGCAGGGGGCCTGGGTATCGACCGATATGAGCCTGAGCGCCGCCGTCTTTGCGGCGCTTCTGGCATGGGACGTGGAAACACGCTCGAAGGGCTGGTCGGGGCGGTGCTTCGGTTTTCTCGGCGGACTCTGTCTCGGTCTCGCCTGCTTGGCCAAAGGTCCTGTCGCCATCGTTCATTTGGCACTCGCCGGGCTGGGCCTTCGGCTGGGGAAAGCGGATATTCCGGTTCGACGAGGACCTCCCCGATTCGCTTTTTGGCTGGGATTCGCCGTCTGCGTCGCCCCTTGGGTTCTGCTCTTCGTCGAGAGACATGGGGCAAAGCGCCTCGGCCGCATCTTTTGGCACCAGAACATCGAACGTTTTTGGGAGTCTTGGGACAATCTCGAGCCCTTCTGGTACCACCCTCCTTACCTGCTGCTCGGATTGATGCCCTGGGGTTTGGTGCTGCTCGGCGGATGCTTCTTTCCCTCCTTCTGGCGGCCGATTCGAAGTTCACCAACGCTTCGCGGCCTTCTGGCGTGGATCGGCCTCAGCGTCCTTTTCTTCTCCATCCCCGAGGGAAAGCGCAGCGTCTATCTGATGCCCGCTTATCCGGCCGTGGCTTTGCTCATCGCCGGCGCATGGCCCGCATGGCGGCGCTCGCCCGCCATGCGACGCACGGCAGCGCTGCTGCTGCTTGGCGGGGCGATGGCGATGGCTGGGGTATGGATCGGCATGGGTTTCGGTGTCGGGCCGGCCGCGGCGCTCGGGGCCTCGGACGCGACAGCCTCGGTGCTGCGCCGGGGTGTTGCGGCCGTAGCCGCCGTCACCGTGACGACTTGGACTCTCACCGCCGTCGGCCTTTGGGCGGGCCGGCGAGCTGCGATCTTCGGCCCCTCGGCATGGATCGCCGCGCTCGCGGCAGTCTTCCCTTTTTGGCTCACGCCGGCGCTCAACGCCTCACAAGGCGGGCGCACATTCGCCGAGACGGTACGGCCGCTGATTCCCCAAGACGCGGCCTTGGCCTACACACGAGAGAAGTGGGAAATCGCCGCATGGAACCTCGATCGGCCCGGGCTCCCTCTGCGGAAGAAAAAGGACGTTGCGGATTTCCTCAAAAAAGATGGGGCAAGAGCGGTGATTGGCGCGCGGGACTGGTTGGAAGACGATAGAATCCATCGCGAGAACGTGGAAATGATCTCCGTCGGTCGGCTCGGAACCCGTCCGATGGCGCTTTTGCTCAAGAGGCCGGATCGCACGAATGCATCCGTCCGCACGGCTCGGCCCGGCCTCGCCCGGCAAAATGAAAGCAGGACTTCCTCGGGCAGATAAGTCCGGGGCTGAAAAAACGGCACGTGGACACTAGAATCTGTCTTGCGACAGCGGTGCGGATCGTCATCTCCGCGGAACGGGGAAGGGTCGAGCACCGGCATTCAAGGAGACTTCTGATGCGGAGATTGACCCTGCGTAGCACCCTCTGGATTGGAGCCATCGCCCTGATCGGAGTGATGCCTTCCACCGTTCAGGCGCAAGCCGAAACCGGACGATGGTCGCTCGACGTCCAGGCCGCTGTGTTCAATCCGGTCGGCCTCGACGGAAGCATCGGCGGAGCCAAGGTAGACTACCTCGGCGCCACCGTCCCTCAGGTCGAAGTCGGCGTACAAGTCAGCGAACGCTTCCGCATGGGGCTCTCCGTCATGCTGGCGAACATCGACGTCCAAGGCGGCGATCCTGCCGTGACGCTCGGTGACGTGGACATGTCGCTCTTTCAGCTTTCGGGAACCTATCACGCCTGGACGCTCGGCGAGACCGCGATCAGCCTCGGCGGCGTCATCGCTCGCGCGGGCTTTGAAGACATCGACATCACGCCGGCCGCCAACTCTTTCGGTGTCACGCGCGGTAGGGTCGGCGACGCCACCCTCTACGGGTTCATCGTGCGGACCGATACCCCCTTCGGCCAAAGTGGCGACTGGTACTTCACCTCGCAGCTTCGATACTTGCTCGGTGGACCGGATATGGTCATCAGCACGAGCAGTACGACGCTTTCGGGAGGCACGGATCTCAATCCGCTGATCGTCTCCCTCGGAGTGGGCTTCCGCTACTGATTCCGACCCCTTCGAACGAGAACGCCCGGGTTCCTTGGAGCGGCTCGCGCCTTTCGGCCGCGCAAGCTCCCGGCCCGGGTTTTTCGTGGATTTTTCCAGGAAAGAGCCGGGCCGGTCGTCGAGACCCTTTTTCTTGCCCTTTGTTCCCGTTTTTTGCAGGATGGTCGGGTGACTCCCATCGCCAGAATGCTCGGGGCTCGAAAAAACCGCCCCAAAGACCCGCTGCAGGTCAACCTGCGCCGTGTGGTCTGGTTGATTCTCTTTCTGGTGGTGATTCCCACCGTGCTATTGACCGGCTTCGGGATTGCGCTCGTATTCCTTTTCGACGACCCCGCAGACTTGATTCTGTCGCTGCTCGTCGTGAGCTTTGCCGCATCCGTCACGGCAGGATCCATCCTTCTCGTCATTCTCGCCGGCCGAGGCGCTCGATTGGCCCGGATCCAGGAAACCTTCCTCTCGCGCATCGGACACGAACTCATGACGCCGATCGCCGGCATCAGACTGCATGCCCAGCTTCTCTCCGGTGCCGACTATCGCGAGGCGGATCGCCGCTCGTTGGCGGCGATCGTCCGCGAAGCCAACCGCCTGCAAATCCTCGTCGAGCGCATTCTCCGCTGGCGAAAAATCCGCTCGACGAAGCATCTCTATGACAAGAGGCCCGTTCGGACCTCCGAACTTCTCGCCGAAGTCGAGCGTCTCGTCAGCGATCCATGCGAAGTGATCGTCGACTCGCGTGTTCCCGATGAGCGAATCAAAGTCGACCGCGAAGCCATGGCCGAAGCCCTATCGAACCTCGTCAACAATGCCGTCAAGTACGGCGGCGAGGCCAAGCCGCCGACCCTTACCGCCCGCGCATTCTTCGGATGGATCGTCTTCGACGTTGCCGACCACGGGCCGGGGCTGCCGCCGGCAACGATCGATGAACTCCGCCAACCCTTCGCTCGTTGGGACGTGACCGACGGGAACGATCCCGGTGGTTCGGGTCTCGGTCTGGCGATCGCCCATCAGATCGTGCAGGATCACGGCGGCCGATTGGGGGCGGTGAATCGGCAGGCCCGCGGAGCGCGCTTTTACATCGCGCTGCCCCAATGGAGAGGCGCGGATGAGCCGTGAGAGATTGCTGGTCGTAGAAGATGACCGGACGCTCCGCGAGGGGCTGCAAGCGAGTCTCGAGCGAGCGGGCTATGAGGTACGCACCGCCATTCGCGGCATGGATGCCCTCAAGGCCATTCGCGAGGACCCGCCGGACCTGGTCTTGCTCGACTTGATGCTGCCGGGACTCGATGGCACCTACGTGCTCGAGCAAGCTCGCAAAGAAGGCTTCACGAGCCCGGTCATCATCCTTTCCGCCCGCGCCACACTCGAAGAAAAGATTCAAGGCCTAGGGCTAGGCGCCGACGACTATGTGACCAAGCCCTTCGAACTCGAAGAATTGCTCGCGCGGATCGAAGTCCGGTTGCGCAGAGATCGTGACGAGCAGAAGGTCCATTTTGGAGAGGTCACCGTCGACCTCTCCGCCCGCCAAATCACCAAAAAGGGCGAAGTGGTCCATTTGACCCCGAAGGAATTCGATTTGCTCGAACTTTTCGTGCACAACAGGAACCGCGCTCTGAGTCGGGGGCGTATCCTCGAAGAAGTATGGGGAAACGACTACCGCGGTACGCGTCGTACCGTCGACAATTTCGTCCGCGCTTTGAGAAGCAAGCTAGAAGACGATCCGGAAGATCCGCACTTCATTCTCACCGTCAGGGCGAGAGGCTACCGCTTCTCACCTCGAGGCGGCTAGCCTGAAACCGCATAAAGCTCCCAAGAAAGCTCGATGGAGCGGTGCAGCACTTATGGCCCGAGACGACCGGCCTGAATCTCTAGGTAGCGCACATCGCTGCTCTTCTCGTTGGAAATCACGAAAGCACCGGGAACGAGAATGCGTGGGGTCGAGGTCCAGCTCGCCGGGCCGTTGACGCCGTCGTCCGTGAACTCGGTGGCAAGCTGCCACTGCGTTCCATCCCAGTAGTAAGCTCTCAGGTGCACGACCTGCGTTTCACCGACGAGCGCGCTCTCCGCTTCGCAACGAACTTTCCACGGCATGTCGCCTAGATTCACGTCCACCCCCGCGACCGTCGTCCCCTTGACACCGTCGTAGAACTTGTTGAAGCGAATGGTATCGCGGGTCGTCACGCGTTCGACCTTGCAGCGGTAGGAACGATGTGAACCTCCGGTGCCGCTCGCGCGCAGCCCGAAGGAGTAGTCGTAACTCGCGCGATTTCCGGGTCCGGGATCCAGGGTTGCAGAGATGAAGGAGTCGGCCGAAGAGATGGTTGCGATGGATTGCTCCTTCGCCCCTGAAGTTCCGCTCGGATGCACTGCGTCGCCGCCCTGGATGACGAAGTATTCGTCCCCGGGGATGCTCGGCTGACTATTGACGGCATCCCAGAAAAGGCCGCGTCGATCCAAGTTGTCGACTCGATTGGTGGGCGTGTCCGGCCCCTCGAAATTGTCGACGTATTCGGTCACGCCGGCACTCGCTCCGTTCGAACCGTCGTCGGCCGGAAGCGGTACCGTAGCGAACTCGTAGATCGGTGAATACGGACCGAGCGTTCCCTCGTCCTCATACGCCACCCGCGCATAGAGCAAGCCGGACTCGCGAGCGAGGTCGTACAGCGCACGCGCCTCGGTCAGCGGAGCGACATTCGTCGTCAGATCCCAAATCACATTCGCCTCGAATGCTACTCCATTGGCCGTCGAGATCTGCCAGCGGCTTCCGGTATGAACATTCCCTTCGAAAGCGCCTCCCACCAGCCATGCGCCGAAGGCGTGCTGCCCCTTGACGGTGGCGATGACGGGAATCCCGTCGTTTTCGCAAGCATCTCCCGTGCCGTCGGAATCCGCATCGGCTTGTGAAGGATTGTAGACGCGCGGGCAGTTGTCAGCGCCATCGTCGAAGCCGTCACCGTCATCATCCGGGTCGCAAACATCGCCGCTTCCATCACCGTCGAGATCGGCCTGATCGGGATTGGCGGTAAGCGGGCAGTTGTCGCTCACGTCGACGATGCCGTCGTTGTCGTCATCGGAATCGCAGACATCGCCCGTCCCGTCTCCGTCTGCATCCTCCTGGTTGGGATTGTAGTCGGCCGGGCAATTGTCGACATCGTCGTTGACACCGTCACCATCGGAATCCACCCCGGTGCTTTCGCAGGCATCGCCCGTCCCGTCGTTGTCCGCGTCTTCTTGGCCGGGATTGTAGGTCGTCGGGCAATTGTCGACGTCGCCGCAAACGCCGTCGGCGTCGATGTCGTTGTTCGCATCGTTCGGGCAGGTGTCACAGACATCGCCGAGGCTGTCGTTGTCGGCGTCTTCTTGGCCGGGATTGGGATCCGACGGGCAGTTGTCGACGTCACCGCAAACACCGTCGGTGTCGATGTCGTTGTCCGCGTCGTTCGGGCAGGTGTCACAGACATCGCCGAGGCTGTCGTTGTCGGCGTCTTCTTGGCCGGGATTGGGATCCGACGGGCAATTGTCGACGTCACCGCAAACACCGTCGGTGTCGAT